>JBIKUM010000173.1:0-6839 GCA_044347585.1 Terrimicrobiaceae bacterium | reverse complement strand
AATCAGCATTCAACTCCCAGACGGGCTGAAAGAAGGAATCGAGAGTTTGGGCAAGAGGGAGGGATTTTCTATCGAGCAATTTTTGGCAATGGCCGCTGGAGAAAAGCTGGCGGTCATGTCCTCCCTCGACTATCTGCGGAAAGAAGCATCCCAAGGTAGCCGGACGGACTGGGACAACTACTTGGCCAATGTGCCTGATGTGCCGCCTCTGCCGGGCGATGAGATTTGATTTGTTGATAAGAGGCGGCGAAGCCGCTGTGGCGGCCTCTTCGCAGCGAGATTATGCTGTGGACATTAATCGCGGGCGTTAGTTTGTTTCTTGTAGCCTTTCCCACCGCTGCTCTATCAACTCACAGTATTGCGTCTTCATTTCTTCCGAACAGAAACCGGCGCTGATGAGAGGGATTGCGGCGCTCAACCCCTTTTCAAATCGGCGTAGCGCATTGGCGATCTGGCGGTCGCTCAATCCCAGCGCGTTCCCCAAAGCGAGGAAATCCCGCCGGGTGAGGCGTTTTTTTCGCCCCTGTATGGTCAGGGCGCTTTCCTCCGTGTCCTCGGGCAACAAAAGCACGGTTGGCAAGAGGTCGTAAGCCGGCGAGAACCGGATTTCTCCGTCCTGGGAACGAATCAGGGAAAAGTTCTTGAGGTGCATGTCGGAATTCCCCGTCAAAAAGCTGAACAAGTTGACCTCGAAAAATCGCAGTGCATCAAGGCCCGGATGGCTGCAGTGCTGGAGAATCTTTTTGCCAACCGCCTCCAGCGACCCTCGGTATTTTTCCTCGGTCATCCGATCAGTCAACTGGCACATGTCTTCCATGGCCAACTTGCGCTCTCCCACCCGGTCCATGCGCCTGACGACGAGAGCTAACTGGCCGTCCTGCATGGCTATCAGTCCGCAATCGGCTGTTTCAATGCCAAAGCAAGCCGCCATGTGCATGGTGAGGTGCTCAAGTTCGGGCATTTGTGGAAACCGTTCTACTGGAGGTTTGAGGATATAACCTCCTTCGAGCCCGGCGAGAGTGAATCGGCCGCCTGCGCGCGCTCCACCTGTTTCCAGATGCAGGGAAAGTTTGGGCTGGACGCCTGGAACCGCAACATGGCTGCGGACGATCTGTTCGGCCATTGCATTCAGTGCAGCCCACGAGTAGGGAATCTGCGGAGGCTGCGCGCTTCCAAAAAGCCTGCGGCAGCACGCGGCATGGAAATCCATTTCTTCACCGTCGATGACTCCCAAACATATCTTGCAGCGCGGATTATTCATGTGCAACCTCCTCAAGCGGCACCACTCCAGCAGCACCGATACAATCCCGACAGCAGGCCAACAAAAGCCCCAAGCGGTCACGCGGGTCGATCTTCCATGTCTTTTCGGCAATCTCCAGCAGCCATCCCTCGGGAATGAGCCCGTCAAAAAAAGGGAAAAGCCGCTTGTCCTCGAAAGGCTCGGCCCTCAAGGGAAGTGTGAGGCTGGCAGAAACGGCCTCCGGGTCGTTGAGATAAACCGCCGAGTAGGTGAAACGATACCCGTGATCAAGTTCCTCAAGCACACCGACCGGCCTGTCGTGGAGAAGGATTTCAGCTTTTCTCATCGTCCACCGCCTCTCGGAAAGGTGCCGGAGCCATCCTATGGCCAAAGAGACCCAGAACCTGGTTGACCTTGTCAAGGCGCAGCGAGGCCTTGCCCTGCTCCAGATCACGGATAAACCGCAGCCCCACTCCAGCCCGATCGGCAAGATCATGCTGGGTCATTCTCACGGCTTTGCGCTTGGCCTTTACAAATTGAATCAATGGATCATTCATTGAAAATACTCGATCGGGTATAAATTTATTCCAATAGCTTTTTACTATACCCGAAAGGGGACTGCAATTTTTATTTTCGGAATAATAAATCCGATCGGGTATAAAACGGGCTGCGGCGTGACAAGGCGGAAAAGCTGAAAAAGCTGAAAGGGTGCCGCGACCCACGACTGCGCTCTGCGCACAAATCTACACTGATCAGCGGTCTTCGGCCGAGTTTTTTCGATCCGGCCCGCGAGGGTGCGAGCCTCAACGCCCGAGGCGTGCGTGATCCCCGGGACCTGAGATACTCCCCTCGCCTTTCAGCGGGAGCAATGTTCTTCAGCAGTTGGGCCGAACTCCGCGAGCAATCTCGAAAGCCGGAGCACTTCTTCCGCCTCGATCTCAAGCATAGTGGCAACCTCCTGAACTCCGAGCCCCTTGCGCAACATTTTCAAGGCAATTTTTTGTTGTCCGAGTAATTCACCCTCGGTGCGACCTTCTGCTCGACCCTTCGCTTCGCCCTCGGCACGCCCCTTTGCTTCGCCTTCAGCAACGGCGTCGGCGAGGAGCGTTCGCTCGACGCGCACGCCGTCCCAGTATTTGTCGTAAGCCGCCAGTTCGCCTTCGCTAAATCCCGATTCCTTCACATACTCCACCGCCTCGCGCACTTCCTGCTGGGCAAGGAGGTCGGTTGAAACCTCCGCTGACTTCTCACCGACTTCCGTGAGATACCGCAGCCAGAGGACTTGAAGACGCTTTTCGGGCATCGTTTGCGGGCGAAACTTCGGCAGTTCGACAAAGACGAATTCCAGCCCCTCGATCTGCCGTCCTGTATCCATAGCGTGGACAATCCGGTAGTGGTGATACCAATCCGGGCTGTCTTTAATGAAAGTATCATCGACGAGGTTGAGCGAGTAAACGGGTTGGAGGAGATGGTATTCCTGACTGGTTTTCAATTGCTTCACATACGCCTTCGAGGCGTTGAAGAGCACCCGACTCATAAAACTGTCAGTCCACAACATCTGCATCTCGACGATGAATTGCCGTTTCTTTTGATCCACACATCGGACATCCACGATGCTGTTGCGCACCTCCGGAATCTCAGGAACCAGCTCGCTCGGTAGATACTCCAGTTCCTGAATCTGGGCATCAGGCTCGAGTGGCAACAGCGCGTTGAGAAAACTCTTGAGCAGATGAGGATGCTGGCCAAAAACCTTTTTGAAGGTCAGGTCATTCTTGGGATCCAAGTAGCGCATGCTTGGGCACCATACACACTGGCTTTGGCAGGCGCAAGCCATGGAGAGACCGACGACGCCGATAGTTCGCCTGAAATACTCCCCTCGCCTTTCAGCGGGAGCCGAGTTCGGGTGTGAGCCAGATTTCCTTGAGCACCTGGACTCGATTGCTCCAGAGGTTTCTTCCGCCTTGGCGCAGGGAGACTTCGCGGACGCCTTCCTCCACATCGGTGGTGATCGGTGTGTTGCCAACGAAGTTGCCGTCGATGAAGAGGTCGAGGCCTTGGAGTTCTTGTCCACCGGAGGTTGGTTTGATGAGGACTTTGTGGCGTGGCACCTCTTCGTTTCTGGAGGCAGAGAGGTCGCCGAAGGGGATTTTAGACAAAGCGGATTTCATCTCGGCAGCGCAGGCATCCAAAGCACGGCGGTTGTCTGCGCGTTTCACAAACTGTCTCTGTGCGACGATGCGCCCGCTTTCGACTTCGAGGGCCTTGACGGTGATTCCCGCATCGCTGCGACTGCGGACGATGTTTTCCGTCATGCCGTAAGCTGAAACGCTCTCACGGGTCTGCGTGATGCGGTTTTTTGTGATGCTCACGACGAGCAAAAGGTCCGCTCCGGCGAGGCGGCCGAGACGGGCGCGGTCATTGACGATGTTGTTGTAGGCGAGGCCCTGCTCGGAGAGGATTTTCTCCAGATGGCGGCGACTCACGAGCGAGACGCCATCGGTCTCCATGACTCCCGCCTCGGCGAGGGACTCCACCATCTCAAGCCCGCCAGAGTCAGTCTCACCGCTCAAATCCTCGGCAATCACTGCCAGTGCGGGATCGCGGGCTTCCAAGGTTCCAGAGAAGAAACACGCGAGCACTAGCGCCAAAAGGCATGGCAAACAAAACGGGCGTCCCAATTTTACTCTGTCTTTCACTCGGTGTGCTCCGTATTCCGTGGTTAATTTCTGATCACATCTGCTGCTGGAAACGGGCGGCATTAGCCCACACGGCCTGGTTTTCCCGCAAGGCACTGGCGTATTTTCCATTTGGCGACATGGCGATGAGTTCTTTCAAGACGCCTTCGGCATCGGCGTAGCGGCCGGTTCCCTGATAGATGACTGCCAAGATGTATCTGGCTTCGGGGTCGGCGGGCATCTCCTGAACACCGCGCTCGGCGGATGCGGTGGCTTCGCGCCAGAGTCCTGCATTTGCAAGGCGGACTGCCTCCTTGGCTGCGGGGCTCTTCGTCCCCCCAATGACGCGCCGGATTTTCAGGACACTCGGATGGAGGCTCGAAAAAATCTGCTCCGCTGCCTTGTTCCGCATTTTTTGAATCATCGGATACGGATCAGGTGCGGCAGGGTAGCCATCCGACGAGAATGCCGACTGCGAGTCGCTCAACTCGATGCGGCGTCCACCAGCGATCTGCGAGGAGGAAGTGAGGACAGCGCGGTAATTGGCGATGTAGTTGGCAGTCGTTTTCGTGTTGTAGGAAGTGAAAGTATTCCCGTTGTAGGTGTAGGAACTGGAGTCACTAGTCGATCCGGACAGCCCCTCGGCTTGGAGATAGATGAAGGCATCCACACCTTTGATCCGGCCGCCGCCGCGATTTTCGACGAAGCTCATGCGTTGAAATTTGCGCTCATCAATGGTCTGGCCGAGATTCGCACGGTCCACGAGCTGGTAGTAACCTTGATTCGCAAAAAGCTGGAACAACGCGTGCGCCATCTCGCCAGCATCGGAACCAGCTTCGGGCACAATCGAAACTCGTGCGCCACGGCCCAAGCTCAACTCGGCGGGTTGCGGTGCGTCCACGGTGATTGTGGTGCACGAAGTGAGGAATGCCGAGCCAGCTAGGCAGATCAATGAAAGGAGGGATTTTTTCATAAAGTCAAAAACAGGCGAAGAAACTACAGCGAACTCGACCCCATATACGAGCCGCTTTTTGAGTTGTAGCGGTTCAAGCTGCGCTCGGTGGTCACGGCGATGACTCCGCCGCTCACTTGGACAGCCGTGGGCTTACCGCTGACCGAGATGGAGCCTTGGAAGGAACCGGTCTGCGCGTTGTAGCGGTTCACAGTTCCATTAGCCAAAAGCACGGCAATCGTTTCACCATCGCAGCCGACGGAAATCGCGTTGCTCACGGAGATCGAGCCTTTGAACGAACCGGTCTTGGCATCGCGGCGTTCGACGGAGGAGGAGTTTTTCAGGACGGCAATGACGCCGTCGGCGTGGAGTGACATGGTGGTGAGCAGAAGAGTTGCGGCGAGTGTTTTTTTCATGAACTCGGGATGGGGATTACCAACGGTTCGGATAGCTCACGCGCTGGCGATTGCCGCAGTTGCCGTAGGATTCGCGGTAAATCACAGGCTGTTGGCTGTAGATCACGGTCGGTTGCGAGTAGTAAACCGGTGCGGGACGCATCTGCTGGTAGGGCTGCATGTAAACCGTCTGCGGCTGATAATAGGTCACCGGCCGCGAGTAATAAACGGGAGCGGGAGCCGCATAGACGGGAGCAGAGTAAACTGGCGCGCATTGGCGCTTGTTATTGTTGTAGTAGAAGCCAGAGCCATCCCCGAGGGTGAATCCCCAGGAACCAGCGTGCGCGAGGGTTCCCAAGGCGAGAGTGATGGCGGATACGAGGAGAGCTGTTTTTTTCATAGAGTTTGCAGGTTTGAAAACATGCTAAGGGAGATTTTTTTCAGGTCAAATTCGAGGCACTGTTAATCAACATTTTGCAAAGAAAAAACAGCCGCTCACGGTGAAATATTAGCCGTTCGACCGTGCGAAACGACCGTTCGTTGAAAGAATGGTTTTTTGCGTTTTCGACCACCTACCAGGGGTTCGGAATGATGACGCGCTGGGGATTTCCATAGGGATCGTAGGTTTCTACGACCTGCGGGTAGCCGCCATTGTAAGCTGGCTGCTGGTAGCCTTGATACATCGGCGCGATCCCGTGGCTCGGCGCCCCATTGTCGATGAGTTCGTAGGAATCATACTCACCATCAGGTGGACCAACCCGCCGATCGCCCTGCCCCGGCCCAGGACGAAATGTGCCAGCATCCTCAAAGCGAACGAACTCGCGTCGGGGAGAGCACGAAACAACCACAAAGGCGGCTATCAATAGCAAGAAGAGCTTCATTCTACTTCAAAGCTGCAGGGCGGACTGTTTTCAAAACGGATGCGTTCATACGAAAAGGATTTGCAAAAGGGAGGTCGGGAGGTTAACCAATCCGGCGTGTCGGCCAATTCCCCACTGAGGCAAGCAGGCAAATTCATTTTGGCCAACGCGACTGTCGCGGCGGCGGTTTATTTGACGGCCATGGGATCGGCGAAGCTTTTTGGAAACGCCGACGCGGTGTTTTCTCCGATTTGGCCAGCGGGCGGTGTGGCGCTGGCGTCCGCTCTGCTGCTCGGTCCGCAGGTGTTGCCGGGAATTTTTCTGCCGCTTTTTTTAAGCAGCCTTGGAGCGGGGAATCCGTGGATCTTTACGATTCTGGCTCCGGCGGGAATGACAGCCGCCGTGGGGGCAGGCGCTGCTCTACTGGCGAGGTCGCGGTTTGATATCCGGCTCTCATCGACGCGTGATGTGCTCCTGCTTGCGGGGCTCGGCGCGGCCATTCCCATGGGCGTGGCGGGTTTTTGGAGCGCAGGCTGTCTTGTGATTTCCGGCATGATGCCGCCGGTGGGGCTGTGGTCTGTGGCGAGCATCTACTGGGCGACGAACACCGCGGGAACGGTCGTCGTGGCACCTGTGGTTTTGCTGATGGCAAGCGGGCGATTTTGGCCAAAGGCGACGCGGTTTCATGATGTGGCGGCGAGCCTCGTCCAACTTGGC
>JBIKUM010000172.1:0-6853 GCA_044347585.1 Terrimicrobiaceae bacterium | reverse complement strand
CGTGTTTCTTTTGAGGTCGGTATCCGCGAGCTTGGAGGTGATGCGCTTTTCCTGGCCGCCGCCGATATCCAACTCGGGCGTGGCGAACCGATCCGCGACACTGCCCGCGTCATGGGACGAATGCTCCACGGGGCGGTTATCCGGACCTTTGCTCAAAAGGATGTCGAGGATTTCGCAGCCTTCAGCGGCATTCCGACTATCAACGCTCTCACCGACGAGGAGCATCCTTGCCAAATTTTGACGGATCTTTTTTCGATCCGCGAAACCCGTGGATCCCTCGATGGATTGCGCGTTGCCTTCATCGGCGATGGCGACTGCAATGTGGCGCGCTCCTGGATCTGGGCCGCCGCCCGCTGTGGCTTTGAGCTTGTCATAGCCGCCCCGCCGAAATTCCAGCCGCCTGCCGAATTGCTTGAGCGCGCCGGAGGGAAAATACGCCTCACCTCCGACCCCGTGGAAGCCGCCGCCGGGGCTCATGTGCTCTACACCGATGTTTGGGTGAGCATGGGCAAGGAAGAGGAGGCCGCCTACAGGATCGCCCAATTCCAAGGCTACCAAATCAACTCCGAACTCCTCGCCCAAGCCGCGCCGAATGCTTTGGTGATGCACTGCTTGCCAGCCTACCGAGGCAAGGAAATCGATGAAGAGACTCTCGAAGCCCATGCGGACACGATTTTCCGGCAAGCCGAAAACCGTCTCCACACTCAAAAAGCCATTATGGCCCGACTCGTTAAAAATGCAGAGTCGAGCTGCTGAAAATTGACAAACTTCCAGTCCTCTGGAATTACTTTGACTCACCTCAAGGTTCACCCGAGCTCATATGCCTGACCCCAAAAAAGAAACCGTTCGCATCGTCCTTCCCAACCGTCGTCCGGTTCCGCCCCCACCAGCCATCGGCGGCGAAGCGGCAATGATCAACCTTCCAGCCAAGCCCGTTGCCGCGACAACTGGTCTCGTTCCGCCGCCGCCACCTATCGCCGGCGCGCCCAAGCCTGTTGTTCCTAGTGGAGTCGTTCCACCAGCGCCGGTCCTCAAAATTCCTGCGATCAAACCACCCGCCGCCGCTGTTGATGCGCCGAAGATTCCAGCCGCACCCATGATTCCGAAGGCTCCTGGTTTGGTTCCGCCCGCCGCACCCGCTGTGGCGATCAAACCACCTGCCGCTACTGGCGAAGCGCCAAAGATTCCAGCAGCGCCCGTGGTTCCAAAAGCTCCCGGTTTGGTTCCGCCTGCCGCACCTGCTGTGGCGATCAAGCCGCCTGCCGCAGCTGGTGAAGCACCGAAGATTCCCGCCGCGCCCGTGGTTCCAAAGACTCCGGGCGTCGTTCCGCCCGCCGCTCCCGCAGTGGCGATCCAGGCTCCGGCTGCTACTGGCGAAACACCGAAGATACCGGTAGCACCCACTCTTCCGAAAGCTCCCGGCGCAGTTCCTGCAGCTCCTGCCGTCGCGATTAAGCCGCCCGCAGCCGCTGGTGAAGCGCCGAAGATACCGGCAGCGCCCGTTCTTCCGAAAGCTCCCGGTGCGGTTCCTGCAGCCCCCGCCGTTGCGATCAAGCCACCTGCCGCCGCTGGTGAAGCGCCGAAGGCACCTGCCGCTCCTGAAGCTGCCAAACCTTCTGCTCCAGCAGCACCGCTTGCCGTATCCGCACCCAAGAAAGAGACCGCAAAAATCAGCCTGCCTGCTGCTGGGAAACCACTTCCCCAGGCGACAATGAATCTCAAGAAGCCTGCCGCCCCAGCCGCGCCAGCCGCCGCCGATAAAAAAGCCGCTCCAGCTGCCGAAAAGAATGTGGCCGCAGGCAAGGCCGCCGATTCCGATCTCATCCTCGGCATAGCGGCAACCGTCGTGGCATTGGCCTCGCTTGGCATCCAACTCTGGACGATGCTCGGCTGACCTTTCGACTTTTAATCAACATACCACATTTCTCTTATGGCCAATCCTAATGTAACCGAACTCAACGACTCGAATTTCACCTCTTTCATCGAATCCGCCACCACCCCGGTGTTGGTTGATTTCTGGGCCCCATGGTGTGCGCCCTGCCGCATGCTTGGACCTGTGGTGGACGAGATCGCCAGCGAGAATGTGGGAAAATTTGCGATCGCCAAAGTCAATGTTGACGACGCTCCCGGCGTCTCCGCGCAGTTCGGCATCCGCAGCATCCCGTCGCTCATCTACTTCAAAGGTGGAACCAAGCAGGATCAATCGGTCGGCGTAAGCAGCAAGGGCGACATCGTCTCCAAGCTCACCGCCCTTCTCTAAGCCTGATTCTCCGCGCAAATCCGGGCAAAAACCGGCCCTGCGCGAAACGAAAAGCGCCAACTTCACAGGAATCTCTGTCATGCGCATTGCCGTGATTTCCGATACCCACGGCCGGCTCCCGGAAAAAATCCTGCCCTTGCTCGCAGCGGCCGATGAGATCTGGCACCTTGGCGATTTCTGCAATCTCTCGACGCTCAGCGCCTGCATTGGCATCGGTAGGCCTTTCTACGGCGTCCTTGGCAACAACGACTTCGGCCTCGACCTCCCGCTAACACTCGACCTGGTGCGCTTTGGCAGGACATTTCATCTCATCCACATCTTGCCCCGCAGATTGCCCGCAGCGGACTTTCTTCTATTCGGCCACACCCATGTGCCGCGCGACGAACAAGTCGGCGACTGCCGTCTTCTGAATCCCGGCACCATCGGAAAGCCAAACAAGGGCTCTCCGCCAAGCTGGGCCTGGCTTGAGATTTTCGAAAACGGCGAGGTCTCGTGGAGCTTGAATCCGGTTTAGCCCGAACTTCCGAGCGCAGTTTCTGGCTATCGTGCCTCCCCATGTCTCGGTAATAGATTGGCTTTGACATTGATTTTGTCAGAAAAACAGTGCAAGTTTCTGACGAAAATATGAACAAGCACGCCGACAGTATTGATGGCACTATCCTCGACCGCATCCGGTCCGAGTCGAAGGGCCGTGTCTGGGCGCCTGCGGACTTCCTCGACCTCGGCTCCCGTGCCGCAGTGGACCAAGCCCTCTCCCGCAATTGCAAATCCGGGCAGCTTCGGCGGGCGGGACGCGGACTTTATCATTTGCCGAAAACGCACCCTTTGCTGGGTGTCCTGGAGCCTGATTCCTCCGCCTTTCACGCTGCTCTCACCCGCAAAGACAACTCGCACATCTTTTCCACTGGCGCCCATGCGGCAAATGCACTGGGCCTCACGGATCAGGTTCCCATGCGTCCGATGCTTTTGACCACTGGCCGAAGCCGTCGAGTCAAACAGGGGAAAGGGGAACTTATTCTCCGTCATGTTTCGCCGCGTTTCGTTTCGACGAAGAACCCTCAGAGCGCGCAAGTCATCCTCGCCCTTCGTTGGATTGGCAAACGCTTTGTTGACGAAGAGATTATCGCGAGGCTTCGGCGCAACCTTTCACCATCCGACCGTGACGCCTTGCTCGCCGACGCAGCCTGCGCTCCAGCTTGGATCGTGGATGTTTTCCGCCGCATGGTGGATCAACCAGTATCCGCCTCATGAATGCCTTCTTGGAATTGGATTTCGCCGACCGTCAACTTGGTTGCAAGGCGGTTCAGGCCGCGATGGGACTGGATGCTGCCAGTGTCGAGAAAGATTTCTGGGTCTGCTGGACGCTGCGCGAACTCTTTGCCCTTCCCGGCGTCGGCGGGCACCTCACCTTCAAAGGAGGCACCTCGCTTTCGAAGGCATGGCAACTCATTGAACGCTTTTCCGAGGACATAGACCTTATTGTGGACAAGGAAGTCCTTGGCTTTGGCGGTGAAGCCGCACCGGACAAGGCCACCAGCAACAAACAGCGCAAAACCCGTCTCACAGCCCTCATGGACGCCAGTCACCTTTGGGTGCAGGACATATTGCAGCCTGCGCTCGCCGGACGCATCGCAGAACAGATTGGCCCCGTTGGCTGGATGTTGGAGGTCGATCCTGACATGCCGGACGGCCAGTGCCTCTTGCTTCATTATCCCTCCGCATTTGCAAACGAGGCGGGCTACATCAAGCCCGTCGTAAAAATCGAACTCGGGGCCCGCTCGGATGACTGGCCTCATTTGAATCGCCCCATCCAGCCTTATCTCGCAGCGCGCTTCCCGCAGTTGCTGCCGGAAGAATCTTTCCCTGTCCGCGTCCTTGCCGCTGAACGCACCTTCTGGGAAAAAGCCTGCCTGCTGCACGAAGAAACTTTCCGCCCTCCTGACAAACCGCGAAAACTCCGCATGGCACGGCATTACTACGACCTCTGGTGCCTGATCCGCGCGGGCGTAGGTGAAAGAGCCCTGGCCGATATGGCGCTCTTCGCTCGTGTCGCCGAGCACCGGGAAATCTTTTTCCGTTATGCCTGGGTTGACTACTCCACACATAAACCCGGCACCTTCAGGCTCGTTCCGCCCGTCGCCCATTTTCCGAACTGGAAAGCGGACTACGAGGCCATGCGCGGCCCCATGTTCTTCGGTAAGGCGCCATCCTTCGATGAAATCATTCGCATCGTCAGGGAGTTCGAGAAAACCTTCAACTCCACGGTATGAGCGCCCCTCCAAGCTGGGCCTGGCTTGAGATTTTCGAAAACGGCGAAGTCTCGTGGAGCTTGAATCCGCTTTAAGCGGCGTTCAATGGCAACCGCAACCGGTGCCGCAGGATGACGGGGCAGGGGACGCCTTACCTTTTTGCATGAAGCCGAGGCCACCGCTGATGATGCGACGCACGGGTTCGCCGGTCTCGGGATGTTGGGTGAGCGGCTTGTCGGTCATGCGTTGCTGGAACTCGAAGACCTTTGGCTCGGTCGAGTCGTCGGCCGGGATGGTTTCGTAAATGTAAGTGGTCATGGCTTGGTTTGGGCTTTTTGTGGCACCTTCTCGATGCGCGAAATGTCGTAGCCTTGCGCACGGGCTGTTTCAAGTGCGGCGGCGTAGTCTTTTTCCGACATAACAGGCTCGCGGCTCATGATCCAGATGAGGCTGCGGTCGGGATAGCCGATGGTGGTGTGGCGGTAATCCGGCGAGAGATCGATGACGAGGAAGGGAGCCTTGAAGGGCCAGAGGAATTGAACGGCCCACTCGGCGTTGGTTTTGGTGTTCACCACAGTTCCAGTGGCCTTCATTTCTTGAAGCGGGGCGTCGAGGGATTTCTTGTGGAACGCGTAGCGGATGTCGATTTTTCCGTCAGGCCGCAGGCTGTAGATATCCATCGTGCCCACATTGTTTTTTTCGACGAACCAGGGAATGGTGCCGATGACATACCAGTCGCCCATGAACTGGTTGAGATTCACATGATCGACGGTCCGGAGAGGTGCTTGTTTTGGCAGGGTTCCGCAGCCCGCGAGTGCGAGGGTGGCGATGGCAAGGAGTGTTTTCATTTGGCTTCCTTGGAACCTGATCTTCGGTCTTCCCAAAATCAAATTCCTATTTAGTTTTTGCGAATTGCATGAATCCACTGGAATACCTCTTACAACCGGCCATCCTTTTTTTCCTCATTGGCATACTGGCCGTGCTTGTGAAGTCGGATCTTGAGATTCCAGAATCCTTCTTAAAAGTTCTTTCTTTGTATTTGCTTTTTGCTCTTGGTTTTAAGGGAGGTAATGAGCTGCAAAAGACCCCGCTGACCATGGAGGTTCTGTTGCCTTTGATCATAGCCACATTGGCTTCATTTGTCATTCCGCTCATAGTTTATCCAATTGTCAGAAGGAAGTTCAGTGTGCCCGACTCGGCGGCTCTGGCTGCGACCTACGGATCGGTGAGCGCTGTCACTTTCATGACTGCGGCATCCTACCTCGATGCGCACCACATTCCCTTCGGTGGCTACATGGTGGCGGCTCTGGCTTTGATGGAAAGCCCGGCGATTTTGACCGGTCTTGTGCTGGCGAGATGGAACGACACCAACGGTGGCAAAAATCGACTATCCTATGCGAGTGTTCTTCACGAGTGTTTCGCAAACAAATCCGTTCTCATCCTGATCGGCAGCCTGCTGGCAGGAATGGTCACTCCCGCATCTGGTGCCAAGGCGCTCCAGCCCTTTGTGAGCCAGCTTTTCCCTGGTCTGCTTTGTTTTTTTCTTTTGGACCTTGGTCTCGTGGCCGCGCGGCGCATCGCCGATCTGCGCGCGGGAGGGATTTTTTCCGTCATCTTCGCGCTCGCTTTTCCCATCATCTCGGGAGCTTGTGCGCTCCTGATCGCCTACTTCTGCCGTTTCCAGGAGGGTGATGCCTTTCTCTTTGCGATCTTGTGTGCTAGTGGGTCCTATATCGCTGTTCCAGCCGCGTTCCGTGCCGCACTTCCCGCTGCGAATCCCAGCGTCTATGTCGGGCTGGCACTCGGGGTCACCTTCCCTTTCAATCTTCTCATCGGCATTCCGCTAGCCTATACCATCGTGCACAAGCTCTGGCACTGATCCCCGCACTCCTCCATCCACCTATGAAAAAAACAGCACTCATTTTCTCCGGCCAAGGCGCCCAGACCGTCGGCATGGGCAAAGACCTCGCCGCCGAGTATCCCGCAGCCGCCGATCTCTTCCGCCGCGCGGATTCGATCCTTGGATACTCGCTCAGTCAAATCGCCTTCGAGGGGCCTGCCGAGGAGCTCACCAAAACCTCCGTTTGCCAGCCCGCGCTCTATGTCCACGGACTCGCCTGCCTGGCGGTGCTGAAGGAAAAATACCCCGCCCTCGATTTTCAGGCCACCGCTGGCCTCTCGCTCGGGGAATTCACCGCACATGCGGCCGCCGGAACTTTCGACTTTGAAACCGGACTCCGTCTCGTGGACAAGCGCGCCCGCGCCATGCAGGAAGCCTGCGAAGCGTCGGAGGGCGGTATGGCGGCAATCATCGGTGGCGAGGAGGACCGCGTGCGCGAGCTCG
>JBIKUM010000459.1:0-3228 GCA_044347585.1 Terrimicrobiaceae bacterium | reverse complement strand
GCACAACAAATGATGCCAGGTGCAAACAATAACGAAATGCCTGCCGACCTTGGGGATTTCTTGATTCAGCGTAAAGCCGAAATCATCAAAAACCAAGTTGATGAACTTATTTGGAGAGGTAATGTATCCTTAACAGGTAACACTATCCGCAAATGGCACGATGGTATTATTACCTTGGCTGAGGCAGATTCAGGCGTTACTAAATACGATGCCGCAACAGGCGCATTAACCCCAACTTCAATTACAGTTGGTGCAACTACTACCCTTGGATTTGGTGCCGCCGTTACGACCTTAAACGTAGGCGACAAGGTTTATTGCAAAACTTTCACCGGTGCTGATGCTGCAACATTAAATGACCTTACATTTACTGTATTGTCTGTAAGTGGTACTTCGGTTGTCATTGATGCAGTTACAACTGGTTTGACCATTACAACAGGCGCAAGCACCCGTTTGAAATTCATCAACTCATCAAATGTGTTGACCTTTTTCGCAAACATTTTCCGTGCTACTTCGCAAGCCGTATTGAATTCTCCCGATTTCAGATTTTACGCACCTGACCACGTTTGTGATGCTTACATTGATGCGAACATTGCAGCAGGCTTAAGCGGTTCAACCTCTTGGGAAAAGGAAGGAATTCTTTACTTCAAAGGAAAACAGATTAGCCGCCAACACTACTTCCCTGAAAACACTATCATGAGTTCAAGGGTAGGTAACTTGTGGTTCGGTACTGACCTTGTAAGCGACCAAAACGAGGTTTCAGCACTTTACATGAAGCCTCAAACAATGGATGATGTTTACCGCTATTCAGCGAAATTCTCATCCAGCGTGAACTATGGTTACGCTTCTCAAATTAAAATGGTTCGTCCAGCATAATATTAACCAGGAAAGGGGGTAGCAATATCCCCTTTCTTCCAATACCATAAAGAAAAATGGCACTAACAACAGGCGGCGGCGGTATTGATATTACTTGCGCCGAACTCAAACAATTTGGAGGGGTAAAAAAACTCTTCCTTGCGAAACAAGAAGATATTACAAGTTGGACACCTAACTCGTCTTCTACTCATGCCTATACTGACATCATTTTTGCTTCATCAGGCGTTGGATTTGAGTTAATCGAATTCAAACCCGGTGAATGTTCTTTGAAGCAAGCCGAGGCTAAAGTAGATTCAGGTGCATTGGTGAACTCTGTATCTATTGAATTTGCCGAACCAAAACTATGGACAGCCAAGCTGAAAAAATTGGTTGAAATCCAAAACAACTGTAAAATCGTAGCGGTTTGCGAACTTTACGCCGATGCTGGAAACAAGTTCCTAGTAGTTGGTTATGATGAAGTGTTTACTGATGAGGCTTTCTTGGAGGTTACTAAATCCGACTTCGATTCGGGTAAAAAGAAAGAAGATACCAACGGATTTGTTATCACTTTAGAGGGCAAAATGGGCGAAAAATGCCGCCAATTGACCGGTATCTCAGGCGCAAACACACCAGCTACAACAGTTGCAGCAATTGAAGCCGAACTTGTGGCAGCTACATCGACCTAAGACTATGCTTAAGGTTAAACAAAAATACATAGGGCAAACCCTATCAATACTTGGAGTAGGGCTGATTGACATGGATAATGTTAATCAGCCTATCCTTCAGGTTTTAGATCAAAAATACCCAAACAAATTCACCGAGAAATCCGATGCAACAGAAACCGAACCAAAGCCAACCGCAAAAAAAGGAAAAGGCAAGGGGTTTATTTGATGTTGTCAACCTCGGTACACCTTCCATTCCTACGCCTTTACCTAACCTTAAACGGGTTGGAACGAAATACATTCCTTTAGGCGACAATAACGATTTTCCGCAAAAACTTACCGAACTATCTAGAGAATCAGCAACCCTCGGTTCAATCCTTCAATCTAAGGCAGAATTCGCAGCAGGGGATAGTTACGATGTTAAAGGTTCAAGTAACGTCGAATCATACCTTAAACGTGTAAACTCTAGGCAAAATATTACAGCCTTACTTGAGTTAGTTTCACTCGATTATTACATGAGCGGAAATGCTTATGTAAGAGTTTGCAGGCCCAAAAATAGCAAGGTTTTAGCGGAGTATTCACTAGAACACATACCGCAGCACAAAGTTAGATTATCAAAAGAACTCGATGGGTATTGGTTTTCACAAGACTGGTTAACCCGCACAAATGATGGAATTCATTTTAATAAATTTCCGTATTTCAAAGAACTTGATGGAGGATTGTATGAGGAATCTGTAATTCACATTTGCGACTATGTTCCAGGGTTCGACCATTATGGGCTACCTAGCTACATGGGGGCGATGCAATACGCTAAGCTTGAATATCTTATTGGAATGTATAACAATAACCAATTCGATAATCAAATGTTGCCTAGCGGAATATTGGAGGTTGTAACCTCTAATATGGAAGATGAAGATGCGGCAAGGTTTATTAAGGATATTAAGGCAAAATACACAAACGTAGAAAAAGGCAACAACGGAAAAATCCTTGTAATTGCAAAAGATTCAGAGCAAAACAAGGCTAATTTCACACCTATAAGCCAAGAGCAAGAAGGTTCATTTAAGGAACTGAAACAGATTTGCACCGAAACTATAATCACGGCTTCCCAATGGTTCCCATCGTTGGCTGGTATTGCAACAGAAGGGAAACTTGGAAATTCCCAACAGGTTCTACATGAATATGAGATTGCTGTTAAGCACGTTTCGAAGATTCAGGAAAAGTTTGTTGAAATTCTTAAATCAATTGTCGCACTTACCAATGCGGGCAGTTTTGAATTGCGATTCATTACCAATAAACCAGGTAATGTAACCAAGCTAACAGACAAGGTCGGGGATTCACAATTAAGTGTTTTTCAAACTATCCTTACCAATGGAATAGCCGCAACAAACCCAAGTGAAAAATCATCCTACGTTAATAGCTTGAAGGTTTTATTTGGATTCTCTGATATTGAAGCAAAATCATTAATCAATGGCACAGACATTACTAGCAACTAGCGCAGAGGTTGTGGCCGAGTGCTTCACTTTTGCAAATACAGATTCAGCCCTTGTTAAGAATACTCATATTGAGTTGGCGCAAATGAATAATATTAAGCCGATTTTAGGCCAAGAACTTTATGATTTGATAATTGCACATAAGGCAGCTAATACGCTAACAGGTGCTGAAACTACATTGGTAAACGATTACATTAAAAGGCCGCTACTTTGGTACGCTTATG
>JBIKUM010000498.1:0-6903 GCA_044347585.1 Terrimicrobiaceae bacterium | reverse complement strand
TTTTGGCCGTTTTTCATGAATGTAACCAGTGGCATGCGCAATTACTTACGACGCTGTGTATAGTAAGATTGAGAATCGCTTGATGTCTTCCGACTTGTCTCGCTCTCTCGCACCAGCGTGCCACTTAGCACCATTCGTTGACTTAATGCTCAACGACCATCCATTACCACCACCACCGTAGAAATGCGGCGGAACCGTGGCCAGAAGATGATCGACATGACTGCAAACATTGGAAAAATCCGAGTTGGATAGAAAAACAGGTCCGACGATTTTTATCATCTCCGCCGCATTGACGGTCCTTCTGTCGAACACCTGCCACAGCATCTCCCCTTGAGTAGAGACACCTACCCCCATCACATAGCGATGCTTGCTAACGTCCAAATATGGATGCGGACTACATGCCACAAATAGGTTTGTGTTTGTCTGGTCATTCGCTACAAGCCGATTTCCAGCCGTTGCAAGCAGAATCAGCATGGCCAATGTGCCTACTGAGATACATCTTATCTTCACTTGTAATCCTCCGCGAGGGGTGGGCTACTCTCACGCTACTGGCTGGCGGGCTTCAACACTAGCGCATCGATTGTTAAGCTGCCGTCCTTTATATCCGGTACTCCCAAATCAAGTATGATGGAAGTTGCTTCCTTTCCAGCAGGCCATTCAAGTCGAAATGGTTTCGTCAGTCCGTTTCTATCCAAATGCGATAACTCTAGGTTCGTCACATGCATTGCGCTGGTTTTTCCTTTATGCAAAATGAAAAACAACTGCACGCAGCGACTAGTCCACGGTTCTTTTTGTGTCTGAAAAGCATAGACATCGCAATCTGCCATCCATTCGTTAGATGTGGGCATGTTCTCAACCCTAACTTGAAAGACTGAAATGTCACTATCTACAATAGAACCAAGTCTCGCCAAACTGAGATTAACCCGGCCTGCCATGTAACTGCAAACAGACACGACTATCAGAGCTGAAAAGATTAAAATATTGATTAGGGCTATTCGCATTGCTTTCTCCCTGTCTATAGGTCACTCGGACTAAGAAACCGGTGACAGGCAAATAATAGCATATCTATTTTGAAACCAGGCGGAAATCGTGCCTCCTCGATGCTTTAAGGGGTGGAGGTCTCGTCATGTGCGAGTCGGAACAATTAGGCAAGTAGGACAACATGCGACAGGCGCGACTGAAACCCGATTATCAGGATACGACTCGCCCCGCCTAAACCAAACACTTCTGCGCAATCATCCCGCAACAAACAAGAAGCCATCCCCACGCCGGCTGATCCGCTGCATCGTGGGGCTGTTTCCCCTTCACTCCCGCCGTGTTATGGATGACTCGTCTCTAAGCGAGCATCACCTTTGGTGACTTCAGGCTCAACAATGTAGAAGTTCGTTGCGAGTCCTGATGAATCCGTCTGCAAGCCGTACAGCATCGTCTCGCTCATTAGCCTGTGGGCATCATCTGGCGATCCAGAATAACGAGCCTTCACAACCCACACGGTCCCGGTCAGAACAGCTTCAGAAAAGGACCAATCCCGGTTTGCACCAGAACCGAAGAGAAGAAACTGGTTTACCTGTACGAGCTCGATCGCTGCTTGCTCATCGAGAATTGGAATGCGGGCAACCGTCAGTAATGCGGAGAGGGCAGGATAGCAAATGGCGTTCTTCTGCGGCAGTTTCTGCGGAACATTCAAGACCGAATACGGCTTGCCTTGCCAGGAAACAGACACCGTACCCCCAGACCGGACAACCGTACAAGCCGGAATGTACTTGTCAATCAGCGGCGACCGGAATTTTCCATCGACCCTGGGTGAGGCTGCAAAGATCTCGATATAGCGCGAAAGCATGTCGCCCAGTCCCCTCTGCTCCAATAGGACGAGAGGAGCGTAGAGGACTTCAAAGATGCGGGCTGCACGATCAGTGTCAACAGATTGGCGGAGGCGGGCTGCCGGCCCGATGCTCAAGACATAGAGCAGCAGGAATGCAACAAGGGAAATCGCCACGATCCGCCTGCGATTGCGAGGATTTTGGTTTGTAGACTGCATATCGTACGACCTAGAAGCCCCAAAAACTCACATGCTTTAGGGAACTGCTTGCCAAATCAGGAGCACCACCTGTGACCCTAATCTTCTGTTTGATGCCACCAGCCTCCCACAGCCTACACCTGAACGAACAGCAGCCCCCTCGGCATAGCCGCTCCAAGCACCATGGTCATCGCCGTTGATTATGCGATGGAGGTTACAAACATTAAGGACTACTTTTCGGCATCGTACAACAGCCTGATCTCGTCCGCCGTCAGAGCGCGGCTATAGACGCGGACCTCGTCGAGCAATCCGTCATAATAGCAATCACCATAGGCTTTCCTATAGCCGACGGATGTCGTTCCGGGACCAATGTTTAGAATTTCCTCTCTAGAATCTGCCAATTGACTATCGATGTACACTTTTGCAGTCCTGCCATCATAAGTTATCGTTCCGAAATGCCATTGACCGTCATCCTTCCGGTCTGCTGTTCTTGGAGAATTGTCTCCCGCGTAATGGAATTGGAAAGTATTATCTTCCCAACGAAGTCCCGCTTCTGCCAATTTCCCTCGTGACTGCGATCCCCAAGCGATCATGGCATACTCGTTATATTGCGGATGTTCACTCATGTTGAACCAAAGAACTATGGAAAAAGATTGATCCCCGGAGGATGGCTGGAACGGAATGTCAATCTGGCTGTTCTTACTTCGCAAGAATCGATAGGCCCCTCCGGCCTTGCCTTTGGGTGTCCATGTGGCGCCCACTACTTTGCCGTCATGTCCTTTTCCGCTGGCGTCGGTGACCTTCTCGCCTTCATCGGTGTCAAATGAGCAGTACAAGACAAGGCACTCCTTGAGAATGGCCGGGAAGGTGCCTGTGCCGCCCGGATATACCGAAATGCCAGCGACAAGCGAGACGTCGATCGCCACTTCTCCAAAGACGGTCGTCAACTTGAGTGGCGGGAGACTCATGACGCCTTTCAACTGATCGCCGTTCTGCAAATCGAAGCTTACCGTCTCGTGGTCGGCGCCGATCTTCATGGTTCGAATTTGCCTGAGCGGCACATTCATCTTGGCATAGGACGTTTCCACCGGTATTGCCTCGATGCTGGGAGCGCCGATGATACGAGAGCCATCCACCAGGTTCAGCTCCAGCCGCAGGGGTGGTTCCGCCTTGTCCTGTTCCGCCTCAGCCATACCGGTTAGTACCGTGGCCGCGAGAACCATCATCCCGAGCGTGAGTCTTTTCACGTCCGTACCAGTAATAGGCCACGATGTCATAGCGGTACGATGGCAGAAGCGTCGGGGAATGTCAAGAGACGCTGACAAAAAGATAGCCGCCTAGACCCTTTCACTTCCAAGCCCCGCAGTCTCCATAGCAGACTCCTTGGCAGTCTTCACTGTTTGCCGATCACGGAACCATCATCCTGAACAACTATCTCGACAGGCGGAAAGTGTCTCGTTGTGACATAACCAACGTTCCCACTTATGGTATGTCCATCGGAAAATTGTCCTTGAACATCGAATCCGCTGTCTCCCTTTCCCTCATACTCAAGATGTCTCTGTCCGCCCACGGGAATATCCTGGAACGCATAATCTTCCCCGCAGACGGTTACGACAAGAGTGTGGATCGACTTCTGTCCGGCATTCGTCACCGTCATCGTAGGCCTCCGGCTTTGTACACACATCAAATACACGGCAAGCGCCATCAAGACCAGCGCAATGATCGCTCCTATCGTGATATTTAGCCGCTCTCGCACGGTCACTCGTCACCTCTTTGAACAGTTCAGAGTCGTTATCATTCTGTCACTAGCAACATCTGGAAAATACGCCTCGCTCCACCTGAAACAAACAGTTCTACGCAATCGGCTTACAAAAACAGAGAAGTCATCCCCAACCTACTGATCCCCGCTGCATCTTGGGGCTGTTTCCCTGCCCCTTCCCTTTGTCTCCCTACGCAAGGCGATGCCCTACGGTATTGGGGGAAAATCTAAACTCAACCAGTTCACGCCGTCCGTTCCCGTCGCTATAGTGTACGTTATCGTCTGCCCCGGCCGCGCATTGATCCGCTCGACCGCCGCCTTGATAATGTCCCACTCCTTTTCGCCCCGGAAAAGGATATTTCCATCTCCTCTTGCACCAATCACGCAGGAGAGTAGTAAGGACAGCGATTCTGGATCGGTCGCCTTCTCCATGGCCCGTAACAGCGCGCGCCTCACTTCCTCCGCCTCATCGCCCATTAATTTAATTCGATTGGGGTCCCGCTCCATCCCTCTTCCCCCATCCTGGTACTGTACGACCATGATTCCCCGAAACCGATACACTCCATCCTCAATGCTGTTCCTGCTGCCCTCGTCCAGCAGCTTCACGATTGGATGAACAGCCCGAACGGGGAGGTAGCGATGTGTGTAGTACATACGCCCCCCTATGACTACAAACAAACTACCCGTCAATACCAACCCCAAATACAAATATCTTTTCATTCACTAGCCTCCCATAGCCTACACCTGAACGAACCGCAGCCCCCTCAGCGTAACCACGTTCCAAGCACCATGGTCATCGCCGTTGATTATGCGCTGAATAAAATTATAGTCAACCCCGATTCTGATAATTCTTCTCCCAAAATTGCTGGATGGAAAGCGCTTTCGCCTGTGGCCTCCTAGCATCCTCAAAAATCCAATCCACTGTGTAACACTCACTGAATGAACAGGTTACACTTGCTCATCACTTGACTCCACGCCCCTTTCTTGATATGCTCCTTGCGTCGAACACCGGTGGACCACCACCTCAACAAAAGCGGCAGGAGGCTAAAATGTCACGCAAGCAGAAAATCGAAATCACGGAGGAGTTCGTCAGAAAGGCCATTGAGGATGGAAAACTGACCAGCATGACCCAACTCGCACATGAGTTTGGCTATAAGGGGTCAGTCAGTTCGTCGTTGACCAAGATATTTCGCCAGTTGATCCCCGACGTGGACGCCCTGCTGGCCGCCAACAAACTGGCTGGCGGCAATACTGGCAAGGTCAGCAAAGCCCGCAAGCCCAAGCCATCCACCAAGTCCACCAAGCCCAAGGCCAAAGCATCTAAATGGCCTCATGTAGACCGAAATCCGTTCAAGCGGTCGGGCAGCGCCTACGGCATTTGTTTCGATATTCTGGCCGCACACAAAGACGGTCTGCCCCGCCAAAAACTGGTCGAGTTGCTGGCAAAGGCTACCGGCAAGGACTTGATCAAGGCGGCGTTTGATGTCCAAGTTATTTGCTCGGCAAGGGGTGAAGCTGGTGAGGGACTCAATCCTTTCGAGGGTCCCCGTAATCGCTCGGCCCATTTTGGCTATTGGGTCAAGCGGGACAACTCGCACGTCCGTCTGGTGCTTCCCGCCAACACCGCCGATGCCAAAATGGAGACGCCATGATCGTCATTACCATCGAAGGCGGCCTCGTTCAGGGCATCTCCAGTGATGACCTGAAGCTGGTTGGACAAGAGGTCGTCGTTATTAACTATGATGCCGAGGGGGCTGATGCCGGAGAGGTCGTAGCGGTTCCGCAAGATCAAGGCAAAACCGAGGATGCCACGATCGGCAGGCACGAGATCGGCGTGCTATATGCGCCGGTTGCCAAGTTTCTGCAGGAGTCACAATGAAACATCCTCTTGGAGGCCCATGAAAGCGACCCGAAACACTCGAAACACTCGAAACACATGGACAGTCAAGGTGGACGGGGAAGCAACCACCTTCACCAAACTGGACGTAACCCGTTATTTTGGCACCCGTCACGGCAAAAGCGGTCTTCGGACATTCGGATCTGTTCAAGGCGACTGGCGGATGATCGACAAAATTGCCAATGATGCGCAGGCTTACTTTGAGTTGGAGGAACCATGAATGAAGAAGACAACGACTACGAGGCGGATCGGACAGCCAAGCAAATCATGATCGAGTTTGACCGGTCATTGCTGCAGCATTTCAATGTCAGTTCCTGGAACGAATTCGTGGAGGCGCTTGCCCGACGTGAGCTGATCCCGACGGTATGGTCCCCCGGCGAGCGCCCTCCGCCTGTAGGCATCATGTTCGACTTTTGCCATCTGCAGAGGAGGCATTACATCCTGGACGGAATAGATTTAACCCTGTACTCGCTCGACAATGCAGATTTCGAAGGTGCCAGCCTGAAGGGGTCTCAACTGGGCTGTGGCAAGAACGTCTGCTATAGAAATGCTCGCATGGACGCTGGCACCGATTTCCGCAATATCGAGATAACCGCCTGCGACTTTACTGGCGGCATAGGCCTGGAGCTAGCCCTCTGGGATGGCGCCGTTTTCGACCAAGGCAACCCGCCTATCGGACTGCCGCCAGAAGTGCTTGCCAAATGCAAGGCCGAACCGCCAGAGCCTGTCGCCCCGCAAAAACCAAATGATCCCGACGACGAGGAACCGATCGACCCGTTCAACCCCATCTCCAGGGCTCCGTTCAACGAATGCTCACTGAATGCCTGTGCCTGTGTGACCATCAGCGAAATGCCTTGGTAATCTATGGCCAAAAACGACAATCTCAATCTAATCCTGCCCGGCATTGTTCTGGATCTGGGCAAGGTTATCGCTGACGCCAGCACACGATATAGTTCTGGCAGTTCCGGGGTTTCTGGCAGTTCTGGCAGTTCCGGGGCTCTCAATACCGAGCAGATCGCCGCCGCCGAGGAAAGAATACTAGCCAAAATCAAACTCAATCCGGCTGTCTGCCAACTGATCGGGATTGAAGACGGCAAGAAGGCTGACACCCAGGACAATAATATCCGCCTACGCATTTTTGCTTTCCTGGCCCATAAGTCCCTCCGTGAGCAGTTGCGAAGTCCGATTGACGTAGCCGAGGTCGCCATGGCCGCTATGGATCACAGGCAG
>JBIKUM010000170.1:0-6903 GCA_044347585.1 Terrimicrobiaceae bacterium | reverse complement strand
GATGCCGATGAAGAGGTTTTTTCGAATTTCATAGTGCAGGTGGGCGGTATACATGCCGCGGTTCGTCCCGATCGTTCCGACCTGCTGCCCCCGCGCGACCTGTTGACCTTTGCGAACCATGATCTGGTTGAGGTGGGCATACATCGAGTCCACGGTCTTGAGTTGCCCGCCCTCGACGAAGGCATGCCGCACAATGACCACATTCCCCCACCCCATACGGGCGTCCATGGCGAAGGTCACATAGCCATTTCCGATGCAATAAACCGGAGCACCCAGGTCGCTATTGCCGCCAGCCACGCCATTCCAGTCCTCCCCTGGGTGGTAGGACAAGAACCCTCTGGACATGTAATACCCCTCGGCGTCGGGCTTGCCAACAGGCATGTCAAAACCATCCGCCACCCTCACTGCGGCACGGTTACCCCCGGGGACAGCCACAAGGCCTCCCACGAACAGCATAAGAAAAATCCAAAACAGCCAGCGTCGCATGAAGGGAAAATTTTACACCCGCCGACATCGGAACCGCAAGCCACACGGACTGCCGGGATTTTTTTAAAAATTCACCTTAAGGTTGCAGGCACGCAGAAAATCGAGAACATCGCGCCCATGTCAAAATCCTTTCCGCCGCGACTTCGCCCCGCAGGCCACTCCACGGCCTCGTATGCGATCGTCGCCAGCAAATTCAATCAGGAATTTGTCCAAGCCCTCGTGGACAATGCCCACGCGGAACTAAGCAGTCTGGAACCGGGTGCGAATATCGTCCTTGTCTGGACACCTGGCTCCTTTGAAATTCCGCTTTTCGTTCAGGCTACTGCGGAGCTGAACCGTTTTCAGGCTGTCATCGCCTTGGGAGTCATTCTGGAGGGTGAAACCGAGCATGCCCGCCTTATCGCCGAGGCCGTGACACGCTCTCTGATGGACTTATCGCTCAAACACAAATTGCCCGTTATTCACGAGGTGCTCCTTGTCAAAGACGAGGCACAAGCCCGCGCACGATGCATGGGCGCAGAACACAACCGCGGCGTCGAAGCCGCACGGGCAGCGGTTTCAGCCGCCCGCAAACTACCGGAGATTGTTTAAATATGGGAGTCCGACGCGATGCCCGCGAAGCAGCGGTGCAATATCTTTACCAACGGGAAATGCAGGGAGATCAAAGCGATCAGGCCCTTGAAGAATTTTACGAAATGCGTGGTCTCAGCCCGAGCGGCAGGCGTTTCTGCGATGAATTGCTCCAAGGCTGGATGCAACACCGCGAGGAAATCGACGAGGTCATCGCGAAAAATGCCCGCAATTTCGAGTTCCATCGCCTCTCGGCCGTGGATCGCAATGTGCTGCGCATAGCCTGCCACGAAATCCTCTTCCGCTCCGATATTCCGGCACCGGTAGCTATCAATGAAGCCATCGAGATCGCCAAGAAATACAGCACCGAGGATTCAGGCAAGTTCGTGAATGGCGTTCTGGACAATATCCGGAAACAAAAATCCGCTGCCTAACCTATGGCTGCAGGTTTTTTTAAAAATTTCATCTCCCGCTTCACCGGTGGCCCGGTGGACTGGGACGAACTTGAGGAGACACTGATTCGAGCGGATTTCGGAGTTTCCATGACCACACTCATCCTCAAGGCCATGAGAACCCGGGGTGGCGAAGTGAATGGAGAAACTGCGCTCCAGGTGCTGCGCGAGGAAATCCTTAAAATCCTGCCCTCTGAGAATCCGCCGCTCACGCCGCTCGCATCAGGGCCTCGCACCATCCTTGTGGCCGGCGTCAACGGCACCGGCAAAACGACCTCCTGCGCGAAGCTTGCGAACTGGCTGAAGTCCCAAAACCACTCGTGCCTCCTCGTGGCAGCGGACACCTTTCGCGCAGCAGCCATCGAGCAACTCTGCGCCTGGGGTGCCAAACTCGGCATCGAGGTCATGCGCAGCCAGTATCAAGGCGACGCCGCAGCGCTCTGTCACGATGCGTGGAACAGCGCCCGTCGCCGCAATATCGAATTCCTCCTCTGCGACACAGCCGGACGCCTGCACACGAAGAGCAATCTCATGCAGGAACTGGCCAAAGTGGTTCGCATCCTTGGCAAGCAGGATGCCACTGAGCCCCATGAAAAATGGATCGTCCTTGATGCCACCACCGGCTCAAACGCCCTTGTTCAAGCCCGCGAATTTCACAAAGCCATCGGCCTCACTGGCGTGATCCTCACCAAACTCGACGGCAGCGGCAAAGGTGGCATCGCCATTGCCATTCAGCATGAACTCGGCATCCCAACGCGATTCATCGGCACTGGGGAAAAAGAAACCGATTTCGCTCCATTCGACCGCGAGAAGTTCGTGGATTCGCTTCTTTGAACGAGAGGTTGCCTACTCCGAAACGCCGGTGATTTTTTTAATCTGCTCGGGAGAAAATTCCTGAGCCAACATCGACTTGGCTATTTCCTTGCGGGCTTGGAGTTCGCCTTCGGCATGACCGGTTTGCCGGCCCTTAGCTTCCCCCGTTTCCAAGGCATCGGAAATCATCGAGCGTTCAACTCTCACGCTGTCCCAATAATCCTCATAGGCCGCCAACTCCTCGTCCGTAAACGCACTCTCGCGCACAAGATCAATGGCCTCCCTCACCTCCTCCTGTTGGTAGAGTTCTCCGTCGACTTCCTTGGTCTCCTCGCCGACCTCGGTCAGGAACCGCAGCCAGAGAAGCATGAGCTTTCTTTGAGGAAAACTCTGCGGCGTGAACTTCGGCAACTCGACAAAAACAAACTCCAACCCGTCAATGCGCTCGCCGGTATCGGCCATGTTTACGATCCTGTAATGGTGATACCAATCCGGCGCGTTCGGACGAAAGACCGCATTGATGAGATTCAACGAATAAACAGGCTGCAGGCACTTGAATTTCTGCCCTGGCCTGATCTGCCTCACATACGCCTTGGAGGCATTGAAAAGCACACGGCGGAAAAAACTGTCCGTCCACAGCATCTGCATCTCCACAATGAAATGTCGCCCCTCCCTGTCGCGGCAGCGCACATCGACAATGCTGTTCCGCACCTCTGGAATCTCGGGAACCAACTCGGTCGGCAGGTATTCGATTTCCACCACCTCACGCCCTGGCTCCAACGGCAGCAGGGCATTGAGAAAACTGATGAGCAGATTCGGATGGTTGCCGAAGACCTTCTTAAAAGTCAGGTCATTCTTGGGATCCAGATAGCGCATACAGACACCTAATGGCATCGACTCATCCGCCGCAAGCCGATCCTTCCAATCTACAAAAGTCTTTTATCAAGCGACCACAACATCACGAGGGCCCTCGGTGATCTTGCCGATCAGAATGCCCTTCGTGAGTTTCAAAGCCTCCTCCGCGCGCTTGGCTGGAACGACGAGCGTCATGCCGATGCCCATGTTAAAAACCTGGAACATCTCATCGTCTGGAATATCCGCCGCGTTTTGAATGATGTTGAAAATGGTTGGCACTTTCCATGATCCCTTGTCGATCGAAGCGCGGCAGCCCTCGGAAAGCACGCGCGGGAGATTATCCAGCAAGCCACCGCCGGTGATGTGGGCAGCGCCGTGGAGCATGCCTTGTGGCAAGGAGGCCATGAGTGGCTGGTAATTCGGATGAACTTTCAAAAGTTCCTTGCCGAGCGGCACGCTCATGCCGGGCGCGGGTTTGTCCAATGGAAGACGCATCTTTTCCAGAAGGACTTTGCGGGCGAGCGAGTAGCCGTTTGTATGGAGACCATGCCCCTTCAAGCCTATAATCACATCGCCGACTTTGATTTTCGAGCCGTCGAGCATTTTTGGCCTGTCCACCACGCCGACGATCGTGCCAGCGACATCGTATTCCCCGCTTTGATACATGCCGGGCATCTGAGCGGTCTCGCCGCCGATAAGGGCGCATCCACCGTCTTTGCAGGCCTTGGCAAAGCCTTTGAGAATCTGGCGGAACACCACGGGGTCGAGCTTTTCACCGCCGATGTAGTCGAGGAAAAAGAGCGGACGCGCGCCGATGACGGCGATGTCGTTGATGCAATGGTTCACGAGATCCTGCCCGATGGTGTCATGGCGGTTCGTGGCAAAGGCGATTTTGAGTTTCGTGCCGACGCCATCGACGCTGGAGACAAGGACAGGGTCTTTCATTCCCCGGAAATCGGGACGGAAGAGACCTCCGAATCCTCCGATTTTTCCGAGCACTTCAGGGCCATGCGTGGCGCTGACGAGGGCGTGGATTCCTTTTTTGACTGTGTTGCCGAGGTCTACATCGACCCCTGCGGCGGCGTAGGCTTTTTGTTTGCGTGGAGTTTTCAAAGCAGTCGTTCGGAGGGTGGTTCGAGAAGACGGGCTTTGACGGCCCGTTTTTCCATAATGAGTTTGTCGAATTGGTCATCGAAGGCGACCGGGTAGTCGCCGTTGAAGCAGGCCATGCAGAAATTATTCGCAGGCTGGCCAGTGGAGCGGACCATGCCATCCACATCGAGGTAGCCGAGGGAATCAGCACCGAGATATTTGCGGATTTCCTCGGCCGTGCACTGGTTTGCGAGAAGTTTTTCGGGGTCCGGAAAATCAATGCCGTAGTAACAAGCGTGCTTGTGTGGTGGACAACTGATGCGCATGTGCACTTCCTTGGCACCATTTTCGCGGAGGTTAACCACACGGGAGCGGGCAGTCGTGCCACGCACAATGGAGTCGTCGACCACCACCACACGCTTCCCTTCCACGGCTGAGCGAATCAGGTTGAGTTTAACCCGCACATTGAAGTCACGGATCATTTGTGTGGGCTGAATGAATGTGCGGCCGATGTAGTGATTTCGGACAAAGGCGGGGTAATAAGGAATACCGGTCTCCTCCGAAAAACCCAAGGCCGCAAAGATGCCAGAGTCCGGCACCGGCACCACCAGATCGGCCTCTACAGGATGCAACCGGGCCAACTCGCGCCCCATGTTGACACGGGCCATGCTGACATTGGTTCCGCCGATATTGCTGTCGGGGCGGGCAAAATAAACATGCTCGAAAATGCAAAAGGAAGTCCGTTGCTTGGGAAACGGCCACTCGCTGCGAAGGCCGTTTTCATCGATGATCAAGACCTCGCCGGGTTCCACATCGCGAATAAACTCAGCATGGATCAAATCAAACGCGCAACTCTCGGATGCCAGCACATAGGCCCCGTCGAGTTTTCCCAGGCAGAGCGGACGGAAGCCGTGTGGATCGCGGAAACCGATGATCTCGCGCTCACCCATGAGCACAATCGAGAACGCACCCTCAAGACGCCGCAGGGATGCTATGCCGCCGCCGTTTGATGTCGGCTGAGCCAGCAGGTGCAGCACGATCTCGCTATCCACCGTTGTTTGAAAAATCGATCCCCGCTCTTCGAGTTCGGCCCGCAGGGCGGCGGCGTTGACCAGATTTCCATTGTGCGCAATGGCAAGCCGTCCGCGCGCTGTATCCACCACAAAAGGCTGAGCGTTTTTCAGGTTGCTGGAACCAGTCGTGGAGTAGCGCACATGACCAATGGCTCGGTTGCCTTTCAGCCTCTCCAGATCACGCGAATGAAAAACCTGGGATACAAGTCCCATGCCCTTGTGAGCATTGAAGGTAGCCGCGCCAGGCTCGGCTGAGACAATTCCAGCGCTCTCCTGTCCCCTGTGCTGCAGGGCAAAGAGACCGTAGTAAGAAAGCATCGCAGCGTCCGAGTGGTTGAAGACCGCGAAGACGCCGCATTCGTGAGTTGGTTTGTGCAGGTGGGCAGTAGAAGATTTCAAGGCAGGGCGGAAACATGGACTCCACACTCGAAGCGTTCAAGAATTTTGAAAAACTCGCCCCGCGTAAATCACGCTCCGAAAATTTTATGATTTTCAGGATTGCAACGCGTGAGAATCGCATTAGTTTTCAGCCCCTCCACCGGGTTGGTAGCTCAATGGTAGAGCAGCGCCCTTTTAAGGCGTTGGTTGAGGGTTCGAGTCCCTCCCAACCCACTCCCTCACACAGACCGCAAACCCGCATGAAATCAAGCTCTGCGGGTTTTTTTGTGTCTTGAATTGCGATGCACCGAAATGCACCGAAAAGCATGATTTTCCCCTTTCTATTGGCACTTTATTGGCACTGAATTTCGCTCAAAGTTGGCTGCTCAGGCATGGTTTTTTGATCCCAGTGCCAATGAGTGCCAATGACGGAAATATTTTTTTCGGCGCTACGGCGGTGGCCATCGCAGCAATGCTGCACTGATTTTTTATGGGCGAGCTGTTTGATTTTTTTGATTGCGCGTCGGAATCAAACGGCGTTTTGTTCGGAGCGTTCGCAGCGGTAACTGCGAATCGCCAATCTCATCCTCGGCCACTAACCGAGAGGCGCAAACATAGAGAAACCAGAGAATCAAAGCCTCTGGGGGATACCGCTTCCGGGTAGTGCCGTGGCGGAACAAGGTTACCGCCTTCCCCCAGAGGCTTTTTTTTATCAAATGACAAAAATAATTGAGTCCAAAAACAGGACTGCGGAAATCGAAGCATTCGCGGACACATCAAGTCCGGAGATAGAGCTTGAGGATATGTTTAGAGACCCTACTCGCGATGAAATCGTGGAGGCCTTTGAATCTCTGGATGAGTGGGTATTTGACCAAGATTCAAGGGAATTCCAGTTATATGACCACTGGGTTGAACACTGCATGAAGTTTGTGCTGGCACAATATCTCGAGCAAACGAAGCGCCAGCGATAATCCACTACTTAACCCGCCAATGAAAAAAAAGACCCACACAACCGGAGGCGAGACCCTCCTCGTTCAAGTCAGTAAACGGGACTTCAATCGATTCGAGAAAGTATCAAAACACTTGAATACTCCTGTCGAGCAGCTGGCACGGAGGATTCTTTCCGATGTGATCGAATGCGAATACTACGACATGAAAGCCACCTTGAAAAACTAAGCCCATAA
>JBIKUM010000458.1:0-6920 GCA_044347585.1 Terrimicrobiaceae bacterium | reverse complement strand
GGAAATTCTACCTAGTAGAATTTGCCGTGCAATTGGGTTTTGATGTGGTATGCAGCGGCCCTATGATCAAGCCGTGGAAAATAATGAAGATCGAGGTGGGGCAGGGGCTTGGCTCATAGGATGGGGCATCACAGCCTTACTCGGATTGGCCTTGTTGCTCTACGCTTGGTGGGTTGAGCCCGAATGGATCGAAGTCAAGGAGCATGATCGTAAGCATGCTCAAGTCCAGGAGCCTATTCGAGTGGCACAGCTCTCCGATCTTCATTTAAACGAGATTGGTCACCGTGAGCACAGGATCGCTCAAGCGCTAGAGCGTATAAAACCCCATATCGTTTTGCTGTCGGGCGATGTGATTGACCAAGTAGACGCGCTGCCTGTGCTTGACGCCCTCCTGGGTAGCTGGGTGATATTAGTTCCCCCTGTGCTTAAAGATTACATCATCAATGTGATGGATAGCGTTTGCGCTTGAGCTGATCGATCGTTGTCTGAAATGATCTAAGTGGGGCCCTTTGTAGCGCTGCCCTATGACCAATCTCTGAGACAACTAGATTGACAGCTGGATCGACCCGAACCAAAACAGGGTCTATTGACTTTGTTGGGTATTGAAACCGTGGTAATTGTTTAGTTGGAACTAAGACGTTTTCAACAGAACGTCCAGAGACGATAGGAGTCATGGCGACTGGCTGAACCCGACCTATAGCATCGACCTGCGCTACAAGATCGTACGGCATTGGAGCGGTTACTGATGGGGTCCGTGTGACTGTTTGCACGATTGATCTCCCGAAGGCTTGCTTCATCATTGAATGGCAAAGTGACGTTATGTCGCTAACCCCTGGGGATTGCTTATTTTCTTACGAAGGCGAAAGATTAAAGTCAATCCACCGGAAAAACAGCATAAATTCGATCGCGCGACTCTGGCGTGGTTTTCGTCACTTAGGTGGGTCATTCACATCGCGAATGAAGGCGCCACTATGCCGAAGTGTGCAAATCAACTAACGGCCTGGTTTTCCTCTATGCTCGATATAAGTATTAGATATAAGCGTGCGGCAACGACGAGTTTTGGGGCGTATATTCCTGCCAGCTTCCCATGTGCTGTATTGCTCGCTCATGCCAATGGCGAGTTGCATTAAATTCCGAAATACTCCTCCTGATAACGCTTTGCGGCTATCTCGCATTGCGGCTAAAGCGTTACGCTAGGGTGGTCTGGGTAAAGAGCCTACAGGGCAGTAGATTCAACTTAAGTGCGCCAGTGGGGAACTCCGGCATAAGGAATGATGAGGATTACGAGGCATTTGAGACAGGGTTGAATAGCGACTGCTGATTTATATCTTTGTCTTAGCATGTTAACTGCGAGTAGCTCTAAAGCGTGCTTGGGGTGGGTACCTTCGGGGATCTTTTTCAAGTTAACAAAGTCGTTGAGTAAATACTGTAGCCGTTGATTACTAAAAAATGATTGATCATTGTTTGATTGTTCACTTAGTATTTTTGTTGAAGGACTATGAGTGGGGTCCTAAAGCAATGAGGAAGCAACATGGTGTATTTATTCCTTAGCCTATGCCGAGTCGGGCCTCAACAGACGATCCAGCTTTTGAAGTTGACGGCCGCGTTGGTGAATCAACCTTATCCATTGAGAGTGGCATCATTGTGAGGTAAGACCATGACCCTGGCTGAACCTGGTGACTACTTGCGATTTCTTGTAACGCTGACTGCGGTGGTGGATCCGTTCTTGGGTATACCCTTTTTCTTGGCATTTACTAGAGAGTTCGACGATCATGCACGCAGGCGCCTTGTAATCCAGGTGTCGTTGACCGTGTTCGTAGTACTGACAAGTTCAGCGTTGTTTGGGGATACGCTGCTGAGGATCATTGGCGCCAGTCTTCCAGCATTCCGAGTAGGAGGAGGCCTGGTTCTATTGCTGATGGCCTTAGCTATGCTGAATGCCGAAGCGGGTCGTGTGAGACAAAGCCCAGCGGAGGCGGATGAATTGAATGCCCATTCTGTTGATGGCGTTGTACCGCTCGCGGTACCCCTGCTGGCTGGTCCTGGAGCGATGAGCACGGCAATCATCGCTGCCGAGCAAGGAGGATTGCTACATCAATTTGTTTTGATGGGGTGCATTGGCATTGTCACAGCGGCGACATGGTTTGTACTTTCTCGCGCCCATTGGATTGCTAAGCGAGTTAGCATGACAGCGCTGAATGTGAGTACTCGGATCCTTGGATTGTTGCTTGCGGCGATGGCTGTGCAGACTATGGCTGAGGGACTAAGGACGCTGTTTCCTGGCCTTGGTGCTTGAGGATGTGGAGCAGGGAGTCACGGAACGAGAGCAAGCCTGCGAGGCAGGTCTTCGAAGTCAGAAAAATTTGAAACCCGTCAATTAACCGTGCAATTAACGTATAAATGATATGAGTGTTAGAAAGCAAGCATAAATGCTTGATTAGTATAGAATATAGATCTATAACGATCTAGTGAAAGCGACATTAATACTTGTTATAATTTCGTCGCTCTAACCGACTGAGCTAATTCGCCGTGTGTGCTTGTTGCGCTCCAGGCTGTAGTACGATTGTCTGGGAACTTGAGATTGTACAGCTAAGCCAAGCCAGCGCCAAGATTGAGGTACATCAGTCAAGAAATTCTACTTATTAGAATTCGCAAGGATTTTGGGTTAGAAACCAGATCGATCATTGATTCAATTTCAACATTGCATGCAATCGATATGAGCAACCCCGCAGACAGCAAGATGAGTGCGTCCGAGCCCTACATCGTCCGCCGATTCGAGGCTTCGGATGCCGACTCCTTTTTCGATGCGGTGAGTGACTCGATTGACGAGTTGGCGTACTGGCTGCCTTGGTGTAATCCTGATTACTCGATTCGAGAGGCCAGGGCATGGATGGAGTTCGCTTCAGAGGCATGGGAATCGGGTCGGGAGTATCCGTTGGGCGTTTTTGAAGCTGCTTCCGGGAAAGTCGTTGGGGGTACGGGTGTGAATCACATCAATATGGCCTATCGCACCGGCAATATCGGCTATTGGGTCAGTTCGCGTTACACGGGAAAAGGGATTGCACGGTTTGCTGCGTGCAAGTCTGCGGTACTAGGTTTTGAGGAGCTTGGGCTTACCCGACTAGAAATTGTGGTGCTGACACATAATAAAGCGAGCGCTCGGGTTGCAGAAGCGCTCGGCGCGAGATTTGAGTGCGAGGCCCGTAACCGGCTTTACTTTCAAGGACGACCGCACAACGCTTTTGTGTACTCACTTGTGCCAGAGGACTGCATAAAGATCTAGCCACCTGATTTAACAACTTGGATCTTGGCTGCGTAAGGTTCTTGAGATGAGTGACCGGTGAGGCAGGATAACTATGAGCATGCAGTGCAGTGATGAAATATGGATCGATCTGCATAATTGAGCGAAGCATTACATTGCTCACTACCTTGAAAAGGGGTCCTTGCGGCCAGTCGTGGATTTCTACTAAGTAGAAAAGTTGGGGTCAATTCATGCGTCACACTGAGTCGATCGTAGCGTAGGCCGAGCTTTATTCTATTTCGCCAACCAACTCATCCAAGGGCAAGTCGAAGCGATCGACTTAATCGCTTTACCTTAGTGCTCGACGGACACGCTCCAAGCGTCTGCTGGTCTTACGTCAGATCGAGCGCTATAGTCATTTTCTTGAAGGAATTATTTTTTGGGCGGTTTGCCGCCACCTTTCACGCATTCTTCCATGTTCGCAAAGCTCGTGAACTTAGTGGTTTTCTCATAGCTCGGGCTTGAAGGATCATGGCAAATGCCGTTGTCCGACTTTTTAATAACAACGGAAGGCGTTGCTACCGCGCCAGCGTTCTTGGGCGCTGTGCCACCGCTTTTAATGCACTCATCCATCGTTTTGAACGGCGTGAAATTTTTCGTTCGCTCGTAGCTAGGCGAACCCTTGTCATGACAAATCCCGGAATCAGACTTTTTCACCATCGGCATATCGGCTGCTGGGGCTTTGGCAGCATCCTTTTTATCTGAGGCGCTAACGGGTGCTGCCCCGAAGCCGATTACGAAGGCTGCTAGGACCAATGACTTCATCACGCTCATCGTCTGTCTCCCTTTATAGATGGAACCCATCTGATCTGCTCGGCATACGGTTAAGAGCATAAGCGGTTTCACGTAAGCAATCAACGACGATTCGATGAGGAGCGCCGAAGCGAGGCTCTTAGTGGTCATGTAAACCACGGGCCGCGGTAGCGCGCCTTCCTACGCCGCTGGCTAGCCAACAAGCGTCTTGTATTAAGTTCGGGAAATTCTACTAAGTAGATTTTGCAAGGATTTTGGGTTAGAAATGAGAACTATCTCTCGTAGGTCTAGCAACAGCGCAAAAGCCACAGGCATAACTTACTTAAGTGCTTTTGAGATGGCTTTTGCTTTGGCACTGAAGAAGTCGTTGGCAAGCTTGGTCGGCTTGAGAAGACGCTTTCGAGAATCGGTTGGATCTAACGCGTGCTCGACTAGCCTTTGGGCAATGATCGCCTTGAGCCAACGATGAATCGTGACGGTGCTGGCCATGGTGGAAGCTGCCATCAGCTTTCGAACCGAGAGTGGCTTGTCGTCTTGCCATGCTTGACCGATAAACTCCAGCAGCGATTCATGCTGGGGTGATAAGTCTTTTAACCCATGACTTTCGCGCAAGGCATTAACAAGGATCACGTATCGAAAGTAACGCTCGACGAGTTCATTCCTGGCGGTTTCCTTCATGCCGTGGCCTCTAGTTTAAAGACGTTGTGGGGATAACTTGGATCATCATAAGGCGGACATGGATGCTATCGACAGTTTCCAACGCTGCAGAGGGTTTTGCTTGTGAGTACGCCACCACGTATTCACAATGTCAGCCTGCGCTGCTACATGCACTTGGTGCTTTAGAAAAATTTTCAATGAGTGTCGCAACTAAGCCAGCCTGAGTTGCCTGTAACTATGGCTACTGCGGGCGTGTAGTGGCATGGTGGTCGAACAGTCAAATGACTTCGGCAAAAGGAAAGCAACGATTTGCGCTTAGGAGTAATGCAACAGAGGGGTTTCGACTGAGCTGCATATGGTTACATTTATTAAACCATTAGAACAGGCTTTAGAAACAGAGCGGCTTTATGTCAATCCGCTTAAGGCAAGCGATGCAGGGGTAGCATTCGAAAGTCTTCAGAACGATGATCTGTATAAGTGGATCTCTATGGCTAAGCCAAGGATCATCGAATCGCTTGCAGAGGATTGGCCCTAACGAATGGAATTAGCTCGACATGTCATCTCTAAAACCCAACATTTTTTTAGTTGCTCGGGAACGACTTGGTATGCCGACTGACGTTTCTGGAATGCCCATTGAATGGACGCATAGCGATGAAAACGGTTAATCGTATTTCTTATTCAAGTTTGGCTGAAGGTTTTGAAACAGGTAATTGCGCGTTACAAAACGTTACAAATTGGTTAAAGTTTGACCGAGATTTCCAAATGTAGTGGTTACGAAGCAAGCTAATCGGACGAGGATTTCGCGAAGAAGTCACGCTTTGTTTAGAAAAGCCTGAGTCTTACATTGTTAGCGACAGGCAACAGGCCTAGTCTTACGGTGCGCGCCCAAGGCTCCTGCTCGACCGTCAACGATAGTCGCGCCCTAACTCTGAGGAGAATTCGATGAATATTGGTTGGACTGCTAGGCGGTCAGCTGCCGTGGTTGGGTTACCACTCTTGGCGAGTGTAATCATTTCTTGTAGCTCGAGTGTGGGGGAACCTCCCACAGTTTCGCTGCTTTCGTCAAAACCTGAATATGTGACGGGTGATGATGCGCTGGTCAAGGTGTCCGTCAATAGTCAATACGTTCCAATTACAGTCACACTGAACGGTGTGGATGTGTCTGATGCGTTTAAGAGGAGTGTATCCACGCCAAATGAATTTGTAGGGCTCGTTAAGGGGATCAAGCAAGGGTCTAATGAACTTATTGCTGTTGCTAATAACGCTAGGACTTCTATAACGTTGACGGGTAATCCGATTTCAGGACCTATCTTTTCGGGACCACAGCAGCAGCCGTTTACGTGTCAGACGGATACATTCAGACTACCCGATGGCGTTAGCTTTCTTGGTGCGGCAAAGGATGCAAAGTGCTCCGCTGATACTCGAGTAGATTACGTCTACCGCAATACAGCGGCGACCGCACAGTTCGTTCCTTTGAAATCAACAACAGCATTGCCGACTGACGTTGCAACGACGACGGTGAATGGTAAGTCTGTTCCCTACATCGTTCGCATAGAAACCGGTGTCATAAATCGCGCAATCTACCAAATCTCCATGATCCACAACCCGGTCGCGGAGGCTGCACCTTCTTATGCTTCATCGCCATCGGGATGGAACGGAAAACTTGTTTACACCTTCGGCGGTGGCTGTACCGGGGGATGGTATCGCCAAGGCAACACGACAGGAGGGGTGCTCGACAATCCGATCTTGAGCCAAGGCTACGCGATGGCATCGTCGTCCTTGAACGTCTTTGGAAACAACTGTCAGGATCTGACCGCAGCTGAATCAATGGCAATGGTCAAAGAGCGGTTTATTGAAGCTTACGGGCCGCCGAGGTACACAATTGGCTGGGGTTGTTCTGGCGGGTCGTATCAACAGCACCAGATAGCTGACAATTACCCGGGCTTACTTGACGGAATATTGCCCGGATGTAGCTTCCCAGAAGTGGGGTTTGCCACGGTGTACTCCATCACAGACATGCGCCTATTGGGGAACTATTTCAAGAACGTTGCGCCAAATACGTTCACTGATGCTCAGCAGGAGGCTGTTGCTGGGGTGAAGACGGTGAAGACGATTTACACCGGCACGGTCTATGACGGCGCCATGCGAATCGCACCGGACGCTTACTGTCCAGCAACACTGCCAGCGGATCAGCGCTACGATCCTGTGA
>JBIKUM010000169.1:0-6921 GCA_044347585.1 Terrimicrobiaceae bacterium | reverse complement strand
GGACTGCATCTCCCGGATGGAGATTTTTTCAACGGCTCCGGCGACTTTTTCGACGCTCCGGACGGGGGCCGGCTTACGCCATCCAAAGACGCGTGAGATGTTCCGCATCACCCGAACTGTGCGCTGAGCCTGACGCTTCTGGTGCAATTCCCGCTCCAGTTTCTGAATGGCTTGGTAGCTATTTCGGAGGCGACTGGCATGGAGAGATTCATCCTCCCGTAGCACCTGCAACTGCTTGGGCAAAATCTTCGGAGCAATCGCCATCTTCTCGCTCTCCAGATGCATTGCGAGGGCCTTTTGGAGTTTATCGGGGCTGGAGAGAAGCTTGTCCCATTTGCGGTTTTCCCGATCAAAAGCACGCATCAGATAAGTCATCTGGTTCTTGTTTCCCGACTCACGAGTGCGCGACATACTGAGGCCCACATAGTGCCCTTTGGCTGTTCGCGGGCAGATGGCCACATGGGCATGAAGATTGTCCGTGTCGTGGTGCAGTCCGTAGGCGTAGCCGATGGAATCTGTTGGATGAAACTGCTGCTGAAAGCGGTTCAAAACGGTCTTCAAGGAACTCCTCAAAACGATGTCGGGATTGATCCCGGTCGCAACCAGTTTGTCGTGAAAAGCTGTGGACATTGTGAAGACCAAACGGTGCTGAATCACGGGATTCGACGATGAGGTTTTGAAGTCCCGCATGTGCTTCATCCAGGCATCGCAGATCCTTTTTTTCCGTTCGGAATTGCTCAGAGCCATTGGCGAAGTCCGGCTCCCGTCCTGATTCAAAACGATCCGATGATGCAAGAATCCGCCGGCGTGAACCTGCCCCAGAGTTTCCTTGGAGGCGTAGTCCGCGAACTGGCGGAGCTTCTTGCCGATCTCATTCGGATTCGCGCTGTCTTCGAGACGGGATTGGTCCAGTCTTGCTGCGACTTTTCGTCCGGAAGTCTCGTCCAGATACTCCAAATCCAGACGCGATCTCCACGTCTTTTTGAACGGAAAAATGATGCCGTCTTTCATGTCATCATCTCGATTCGCTCGATGAGATAGTCGATTTTTTGTTCGAGCCGGTCGCTCACATCGGGATCGATTTTGTGATCCACTGAGGCTTCAAAAAGCAGGGCCTCCATGACCTCGGAGTGCTTGGAAACCCCGAGCGTTTTCTTGAGGGCTTGAAGTCGTTTTAGCCCCTCAGGAGAGAGCTTTATTTCGACTCGACGAAAGCCTGGTGCATTAACGGACTGCATTGTCATTTTTGCGAAATTGCCGAGTGGATTCCGGAGCGTGCCCGACACGCGCAGGAACAAGTTCTTTGCGCAGCAAAGGCGGAGCTGTGATTTTTTCCGGAAAAATCACTTTGCTCTGTTACATACAGAGCCCGAATTTCCGGGTTCTTCTTAGCCCAACCACGGGTTTCCCTTGGTGCCAAGTCGACGGGGCTGTTGAGGGATAAGGAGCCGATTGCCGGGATGCCGAAAGCGCAGCTGAGGTTTCTCGGTAATGGGCGAGATGAAGGCTGGTCCTTTAGCAGGGTGAGCTGATTGAACGGAGGAGGCTGGCAACGGGTGAAAGCTTTAGCGAAACCCAGTGCCAAAAGCGCAGCGGCTGACTCCGGCCAATGAGCGTGCCAGGCGTGTGGATGCACGGATCGTGGGGTCATAGATAAATGCCCTTCGTTAGGGGCGTTTGACCGGGAATTTTCTGGGCAAGGACTGGCTTCTCTGTCTTGGTGTGAAGACCTGCCGGAGACTGAGATTCCCCAAGGGACTCCTTGTGTTCCACCCCCAGGATGAAGTCGGTGCTTCTTTGGGCTTGGGAGGATGCAGTGAAGATCATCTTCGGATCGTTCTGGAACTTCTCGATCCATGAGCCGAGGTAGGCGGCAGAGTTGTCGAACTGGACCTGGTTCAGAATCCCGGCCTCGTTGGACAGGAACGAGGCACCGAGCTCCGCGATCAACTCCTCCTTGGAGTATCGTTCTGAACCGAACTTGATCGGCAGGGTGACTCCCTCGCGGTCGAGTCGGGATGCGTGACCCGTCGAATGGGTCATCTCATGGAAGAGAGTCTGGTAGTAGGACTCGGGGCTCCGGAAGGTTTTCTGAGCCGGCATTCGGATCACGTCCTCTCCGGGGGAATAGACTGCCGCAAATCCCGTGTGGTAGATGGGACAGGTCTTGGCTTCTTCGACGATCTTGGCGGCCTTTTCGAGCGGGTGAAGTGGGTTCTGAACAACGGCCTGAGTTTGGGCAGGTGGCGCGATGCCCTCGGTCTGGTCGAGGTTGAAGGCATTGCTCCAGCGGATGAAGGGAATCCGGGTCGGGCGTCCATTGCTTCCGAGGACGAGGTTCCCTTGGTCATCCCGCTTTTCGAAAAGCTTGTAGTAGATGACCGGGGTGGCGTGCTCACCCTTCTTGACCTTCCCTCCGAGGTCATGAGCCTGCTTGAAGGTCAGCCAGTAGGGGGACTGGAACTCGCTGCCCCCTAGGATGAGGGCATTGATCCCCCGGTAGGGTTTCTTGGAGACGATATTCTGGACTCCCATCCAGGGCTTCTGCCACGGGACGGTCCCGCGCTTGAGCTGCTCGATAAAGCGAGCCGTGATGAGCTCGTAGATGTCCTTGCTCATAGGGCTACCTCCTTTCGGGCGTGAACCAGGTGGAGGAGGGCTTCTTGTTCGGAGAGAGCGAACCGGCGCCCCACAGCAGACGTGAGGTCTTCTCCCTCAAGGTTGCCAGTGAAGAGCGGTGTCTCCCCAGCGGGAACCCCACGGTCCACCAGGCTGAAGAAGTAATCTTCAAGGATCAGGGGATAGATCTGCTCGGGAGCCGGGTGAACCATGGTGGTCGATTGCGATTCGTGGAGATCCGGCTACCGCCAGTTGATCTCATGGCAGAAGTTCTCAACGAGATTCTCGACCTCGCTCTCAGTGTAATGGAGCGAGAAGGCGAGGTCTTCGAGGCTCTCCCTCCCAATGAGGTCGGAACGGACGCAGTAGAGCACCACGGCGGCACGGAGGCCCTTCTCGGAAGGCTCGTCCGCTTCAGCGACCCACTCGAAGGTTCTGCCGAGGACTTGGCAGATTCTTTCAATGCTATCGTCCCCATCTTGCGGGAGGGGTTCGATGTGTTCAACAGGGTGCTGCGTGTCGGCGTAGCGGATGTCGTTTTCGGGTTTTCGGGGTGTATTCATCCCTCGCACCTTGAATGAACAAAAGAACCCTAGTGCTCCCGAACGGGAGCAAATTTTGGAGGGGGCGGGACACGAGTGGAGAAGGGATATTTTTTAGCCCATCGAACGCTTCAGGTAGCGAGACTGCCGGTGGCTATAGGGAGAACCCGTTACCAGGTAACAAAAGGTAACAATTTTACCGCCAATACTGCAATTAGCTGCAGTTTGGGGTTGCTTGCCTTGATGGCTCGCGGAGCCTTTATTTATGGGCTTTCAGAGGCGAGCGACCCTCTTTGAGAAGTGGCGACCCTAACGGGATTCGAACCCGTGTTACCGCCGTGAAAGGGCGGTGTCCTAACCGCTGGACGATAGGGTCAGCGTGGGAGCGAAATATTCAGCGTGCGACCGCAGCGTGGCAAGGTTTTTTTCATTTTTTTCATTTTAACACGCTGTCCGAAATTATCTGTTTTCAAGCCAGGGTTGGGATGGATTCGGAAAGACCGAGAAACTCAGCGACAAAAGGGTTGGCTGGGTTGTTGCGGACTTCTGCCGGCGTTCCGGTTTGTTGGATGGAGCCTTTGTCGATGAGGACGACGCGGTCGGCGACTTCGAAGGCCTCGTCTTGATCGTGCGTAACAAAAATGGTGGTGAGGCGAGTAAGGTCGTGGAATTCGCGCAGCCAGCGGCGGAGGTCTTTTCGGACCTTAGCGTCGAGGGCGCCGAAGGGTTCGTCGAGCAGGAGCACCTCGGGGCGGTTGGCCAGAGCACGGGCGAAGGCGACTCGTTGGCGCTGTCCGCCGGAGAGCTGGGTGGGGAGGCGTTTCTCGTAGCCTTCAAGCTGCACGGCCCGCAGAAGCTCACTGACCCGCTCTTGAATGGCGGATTCCGCTGGACGCTTCGAGCGCGGGAGCACACGAAACGAGAAGGCAATGTTCTCGTAAACATTCATGTGGTTGAAGAGGGCGTAGTGTTGGAAAACAAAGCCCGCCTTGCGTTGATAGGCCGAGAGACCGGTGACATCCCGCCCATGGAAAAAAATACGGCCGTCGTGGGTGTCGGCGAATTCCAGTCCGGCAATGACACGGAGCAGCGTCGTCTTTCCCGAACCGCTGGGGCCGAGAAGGGCGATAAGTTCCCCGTCGCGGATGTCGAGGCTGACATCGCGAAGTGCGGGATGGAGGTCGAATCGTTTGGTGATGTTTTGTATGGCGATGCTCATGGTGCGGTTGTGGATGAGGAAACGCGAAGCTCCTGCTCGGCGCGCCATTCGGCGCGGGTTTTGAGGATGAGGGTGATGATGGCTAAGAGTCCAAGAACAGAGGCGACGGCGAAGGCCGATGCGAACTGGTATTCGTTGTAAAGAATCTCGATGTGGAGCGGCATGGTGTTGGTTTTTCCCCGAATGTGGCCGGAGACGACTGAGACGGCCCCGAATTCGCCCATGGCACGGGCGTTGCAGAGGATGATGCCGTAGAGCAGGCCCCATTTGATCTTCGGCAGGGTGATGCGCCAGAGAATCTGCCATCCGTTCGCGCCAAGGGTCAGCGCGGCCTCTTCCTCCTTCATTCCCTGAGCCTGCATGAGCGGAATGAGCCCTCGGGCCACGAAGGGAAATGTGACGAAGATCGTGGCCAGCACCATGCCAGGAACGGCGAAAATGATGCGGATTTCATGCTCGCGAAGCCACGGGCCGAACCAACCCTGCGCACCAAAGACGAGCACATACAGCAAGCCTGCAATAACCGGGGAAACCCAGAGCGGGAGGTCGATAAGCGTGATCAGAAACGAACGCCCGCGGAACTTGTAGCGGGTTACGCACCACGCCGCCGCGATGCCGAAAATTGTATTCAAAGGAACGCTGATCGCCGCAATGACAAGCGTGAGAAGGATGCTGTGGCGCGTGTAGGGATCGCGAAAAGTTTCCAAAAAAGCGGCGCCCCCCTTCGAGAACGCTTCCTGAAAAACCACCACCAGTGGGAAAAGAAGGAAGAGAAGAAAAAATGCCAGTGTAGCGCCTATGAGAAGTGCTCGGACGGCGAAGCTATCCCCCGTGGCGCGGAGGGGTTGGCGGTTGTTGATATTGATCGATGTGGCACCTGGCATTTTGAGAAAAAATTTAAGCCGTTCCGTTGCGGGAGTTGTTCCAAGCTTGGAGGCCGTTTGAGATGAGGAGGATCACGAGGGAGGCGCAGAGCATGACAAAACCAAGTGCCGCTGCCCCAGCGTAGTCGTATTGCTCGAGCTTGCTGATGATCAGTAGCGGGGTGATTTCCGTTTCGAAGGGAATGTTTCCCGCAATGAAAACGACAGAACCGAATTCACCGACGGCGCGACCGTAGGCCAAGGTCACGCCGGTGAGGATGGATGGCAGAAGAGCAGGAAAAATGACCCGCCGGAAGGTTTGCCAGCGGTTGGCTCCGAGGCAGGCGGCCGCCTCTTCGAGCTCGGCCGAAAGCTGGAGAATGACCGGTTGGACGGTCCGCACGACAAAGGGAAATCCGATAAATGTGAGGGCAATAAAAATGCCAATCTGGGTGAAGGCGATCCTGATTCCATAAGGCTCGAGGAGAGCACCAATCCAGTCATTCGGAGCGTAGATGGCCGTGAGGGCGATACCGGCAACGGCCGTCGGCAGTGCGAAAGGCAGATCTACCATGGCATCGAGGATTCTACGCCCTGGGAAGCGGTAGCGCGCAAGCACCCATGCGGCGATGACGCCGAATACGCCGTTCAGGAGGGCCGCCAGAAAGGAAAGCCCGAAACTCACGCGGTAGGATGCCACCACGCGCGGATCGGTGACGGTTTGCCAGAATTGTTCCCAGCTTCCCGAGAAGACACGCATGGCCAAGGCACTCATCGGAATGAGGACGATCAATCCCATGTAAAGGAGCGTGTAGCCGAGCGAGAGCCCGAAGCCGGGTAGAATGTGGCGTCTTCGCATCAGATGTTCTGCGCCTCCGAAATCAACACCCGGAAACGCTCCAGCATGGTCGTCATGGCTGTGGTGTGTGCTTTGATCTGATCCTCCAACGGTGCCGCGTGGGGCGTCTCGAAGACGATCTCGAATGGTTTTGGCTTTTGCGTGGGCGGAGCGCCGAGGATGCCCGTGTAGCCTTGCTCGATGATGCCCATATTGGCTTGGAAGTTGTCGATACTGCGGTCGAAATTGCGCGGGAGGTGCCGCGAAGCAGCCTCCAAAGCGGGTTCCAGCACATGCCGCGTGAGTTGATGTCCCTTGGCAAAGCCATAGATGCCCTCGCTGGTGTCATCCGTGTGCAGGGCGATGATGCCATCGAAAGCGAGCCTCATGAGCTGACCTTCCAGCATGAGCACCTCGATCTCGCTCGATCCACGCCAGAATTCCCGGTTCATATCCGCTCCGCTTTTCAGCCAGCGGGCGTTGCGGGAAAAGCCCCAGGGATTGCAGACCGGGTAGATGAAAAGCTCGTAGCCCAGCGCCGGAGCTGGGTTCGCATGCAAATCCTGGATCAGATCAAGCGCCGCCAGCACGCCGCTCTCCTCGTCGCCATGCACACCCGCAAAAATCCCCACGCGCAGGAAACTGCTGCGGTCACCGGGACCGGTGAAAAGAAAACGCGGGAGGGTTGTTGTGACTCCCCGTGGATCGGTGAACTCGAGATGCGCGGAAAAAAGACGATCAGAACGGCTCGCGAGCTTTTCCATGCGATTCAACAAGGTGGCAACCGAGCGGCGGATTGCGGTCTCTCTGACTTCAGCGGCGTGGAGTGTTTTCATAGGA
>JBIKUM010000168.1:0-6947 GCA_044347585.1 Terrimicrobiaceae bacterium | reverse complement strand
CGATGATGTAGATCGAATTTTTTTCCTCGAGGATGTAATCACGCATTTTGGGATTCCATCGTTTGGTCTGGTGTCCGTAGTGGACGCCGGCCTCGAGGAGTTCCGTCATGAGTTCGACGCTGTGTTGGTTTGCTGTGGCTTCTGACATGGTGTGGGTGGTGGATTAGCTTGCGGCTTTTTGTGATTCCTTTTTATCGGCTCCGAACGCGTCGCCGACTTGTGTGATTTGGATTTTGCGGTTTGTCTCAAAGCCGGTTCCTGCGGGGATCAGGTGGCCCATGATAACGTTTTCTTTGAAGCCGCGGAGTCGGTCGACCCTGCCAAGTGTGGCGGCTTCGGTCAAGACGCGTGTGGTGTCTTGGAAGGATGCTGCGGAGATGAAGCTGTCGGTCTCGAGCGCGGTTTTGGTGATACCGAGGAGCACGGGGCTGGCCTCGGCCGGCTTGCCGCCCTTGGCGATGACCTCTTCGTTTTCTTTTTCGAAGGCGAGGCGGTCCACTTGATCACCCCAGAGGAGTGTGGTGTCGCCTTGCTCGGTGATTTTCACCTTGCGGAGCATCTGACGGACGATGATCTCGATGTGCTTGTCGTTGATTTCCACGCCTTGCAGACGATAAACCTCTTGCACTTCGTTGAGGAGGTGCTCTTGGAGTTCCTGAGGTCCGCAGATGTCGAGGATCTCATGCGGCACAACGGGGCCTTCGGTGAGTTGCTGGCCTTTCTTAACGAGATCGCCTTTGAAGACGATGATGTGTTTGTTGAGCGGAATGAGGTGCTCTTCCTCGGCACCGGTATCAGCGTCTTTGACGATGAGGCGGCGCTTGGCGCGGACGGTTCCACCGATTTCCACGACGCCGTCGATTTTGGCGATGTCGCAGGCGTCTTTCGGACGGCGGGCTTCGAAAAGCTCGGCGACGCGAGGGAGACCACCGGTGATGTCCTTTGTTTTGCCAATCTTACGAGGTGTTCGGGCGACGCGCTGTCCGGCAGGGACTTTGGCGCCTTCCTTGACTTCGATGTGGGCTCCAGCAGGAATCGAGTAGCTGGCGAGGAGGTTCTTGGCCTCATCGACAACGATGATCTGCGGGTGCAAGTCTTCTTTGTGCTCGATAACGACATTGCCTCGAACGCCTGTGGATTCGTCGATCTCTTGGCGGATGGTGACACCGGGGATCATGTCGCGGAATTCGATGCGACCGGCTTTCTCGGTGATGATCGGCACATTGTAAGGATCCCACTGAACGAGTGTGACACCTTTTTTGACGCTGCTGCCGTCGGCAACGGAGATCACAGAGCCAACAACGATGTTGTAGCTCTCGAGTTCGCGGCCGTCTTTCGCATGGAGTGTGACGGTGCCGTTTTTGTTGAGGACGACGAATGTTTTATCCACCGTCTCCACGACTTTGAGTTCGTTGAAGCGGATTGTGCCGTCGTTCTTGGCTTTGATGATCGGTTGCTTGAATGTTTGGCTCGCAGCACCGCCGACGTGGAAGGTTCGCATCGTGAGCTGGGTGCCGGGTTCGCCAATCGACTGGGCGGCGATAATGCCAACGGCCTCGCCGATCTTGATCATGCCGCCGGTTGCAAGACTGCGGCCGTAGCACTTGATGCAGATACCGCGCTGGGATTCGCAAGTAAGGGCCGAACGAATCTTGAGCTGCTCGTGGCCAATTTTTTCCAGAGAGGCTGCGGTCTCCTCGTCAACGAGTTGATCTTTTTTAACAACGGGCTTGCCAGTGATCGGATCTTTGACGGTCTCGCAGCTTGTGCGGCCGATGATACGGGTCGAGAGGCTGACAACCTCTTCGTCGCCTTCGTAGATCGGGCGAACGACGATGCCGTTTGCGGTGTGGCAATCATCGATGGTGATGATGACATCCTGCGCGGCATCGACGAGTTTGCGGGTAAGGTAACCCGAGTCGGCTGTTTTGAGAGCCGTATCGGCAAGACCTTTACGGGCACCGTGTGCGGAAATGAAGTATTCGAGAACCGTCAGACCCTCGCGGAAGTTCGCGGTGATCGGCTGCTCGATGATTTCGCCCGAGGGCTTGGCCATCTGACCGCGCATACCGGCGAGCTGTTTGACCTGGGTGCGGTTACCACGAGCACCGGAGTCCACCATCATGAACACGGGGTTCATATCGCGCCGGTTGTCGTTGTATTCCAGCGTGCGGAAGAGGGCGTTGGCGATCTCTTCACCCGTATGGGTCCAAATGTCTTGGACTTTGTTTTTGCGCTCGCCGTCGGTGATGATGCCTCGGCGGTATTGTTTCTCAACCTCGCCGATTTCGCGATAGGCCTTCTCGAGGAGTTGTTCCTTCTCCTTCGGCACCATCATGTCATTGATACCGATGGAAACACCGGCGCGGGTGGCTTCGCGGAAGCCAAGTTCCTTGAGGCGGTCGAGGGTTTCGACAGTCGTTTGCTGACCGCTGGACTTGTAGCAGCGCCAGATGATGTCCGAGAGTTGCTTCTTGCCGCAGACCTTGTTGTAAAAGCCGAGGGCTTTGGGCCAGATTTGGTTGAAAACCACGCGACCGGCGGTGGTTTCAATCACCGACTTGGTGGAATCACCATAGACGGTTTCGACACCGAGATCGGGATTTTTGAAGAGAATGCGGGTCTGAGTGCGGATCGCGCGCTCGGAGAGAGCGAGCTCGACTTCGTCCGCGTTCTCAAACAATGGCATACGCTTGGACTTATCGGCGTCTTCACCGCGTGGCTTCTGCGTGAGGTAGTAGCAACCGAGCGGAATATCCTGCGAAGGCGTGGTGATCGGCTTTCCGCTGGATGGCGAGAAGATGTTGTTTGGAGCCAGCATGAGCATGCGGGCTTCCATTTGAGCCTCAACAGATAGAGGCACATGGACGGCCATCTGGTCACCATCGAAGTCCGCATTGTAAGCGGTGCAGACGAGAGGATGCACACGGATGGCCTCACCCTCGATGAGGATCGGCTCAAAGGCTTGGATCGAAAGACGGTGCAAGGTCGGCGCGCGGTTCAGCATCACCGGATGGCCTTTGGTCACCTCTTCAAGAATATCCCAAACTTCAGGTGTCTGACGCTCAATGAGTTTCTTGGCGCTGCGAACGGTGTGCACATAGCCAAGCTCTTTGAGGCGACGGATAATGAATGGCTCGAAAAGAACGAGCGCCATCTTTTTGGGAAGTCCGCACTGATTGAGTTTGAGTTCCGGACCGATGACGATAACCGAGCGGCCCGAGTAGTCCACGCGTTTACCGAGGAGGTTTTGGCGGAAACGACCACCCTTACCCTTCAACATGTCGCTGAGAGACTTGAGAGGACGGTTCGCAGCACCAGTTACGGCGCGACCATGGCGACCGTTATCGAAGAGGGCATCCACCGACTCCTGGAGCATGCGCTTTTCGTTGCGGATGATGACTTCCGGCGTTTTGAGCTGCAACAATGTGCGGAGACGGTTGTTGCGGTTGATGACGCGGCGGTAGAGATCGTTGAGATCGGAAGTGGCGAAACGGCCACCTTCGAGCGGGACGAGAGGGCGGAGATCCGGAGGAATGACCGGAAGCACATTGAGAATCATCCACTCTGGGCGGGTATTCGACTCTGCGAAGCCTTGAACAAGTTTGAGGCGTTTCGCGAGTTTTTTGCGCAGTTGTTTGCTGCGGGTCGAGCCCATGGACTCCTCGATTTCCTGTTGGACTGTAGCGAGGTCCATGGAGGCAAGAATCTTTTGGATCGCTTCTGCGCCCATGCCAGCGGTGAATTCTTCGCCGTATTGTTCCTCGGCATCGCGGAATTCCGCCTCCGTGAGGAGTTGGCACTTTTCAAGAGGAGTGCTGCCTGGATCGATAACAATAAAGTCCTCGTAGTAAATGACACGCTCCAGAGCTCGGGAGGTCATGTCGAGCATGAGTCCCAAGCGGGATGGCATGCACTTGTAGAACCAAATGTGTGAAACGGGAACAGCGAGGTCGATGTGACCCATGCGTTCGCGGCGCACGCGGGAGAGTGTGACCTCCACACCGCAACGGTCGCAGATGACGCCCTTGTGCTTGATGCGCTTGTATTTACCGCAAGAGCATTCCCAGTCGCGTGTTGGACCGAAGATACGCTCGCAGAAAAGACCGCCCTTTTCTGGCTTGAAGGTGCGGTAGTTGATGGTCTCGGGATTTTTTACCTCTCCCTTGCTCCAGCTACGCATGGCATCCGGGGATGCCACGGTGATGGCCACCTCGTCAAAACCAACGGGTTTCGCTTCACCAACGGATTCGTTGAAGTTTAGATCTTTCATTTATGATTCGTCAGGTTGTGTCGGGTTTTGGGATTAGGCGAGGCCTTCTGTGAGGGAGGCGGGTTGTTTGCCTCCGACGCGGACATCAAGTCCGAGGCCCTGCATTTCTTTGATGAGAACATTGAACGATTCAGGAACGCCTGCCTCAAGTGAATTGTCGCCTTTGACGATGCTCTCGTAGATGCGGGTGCGGCCGGCGACATCATCCGACTTAACGGTGAGGAGTTCCTGGAGTGTGTAGGCGGCTCCGTAGGCTTGGAGCGCCCAGACTTCCATTTCTCCGAAGCGCTGGCCACCGTATTGTGCCTTGCCGCCAAGCGGTTGCTGGGTGACGAGGCTGTATGGTCCGACGGCGCGGGCATGGATTTTATCAGCAACCAAGTGGCCGAGTTTGAGCATGTAGATGTAGCCCACGACGACTTGCTGGTCGAATGGTTCGCCGGTGAGTCCATCGTAAAGGGTGGACTTGCCGTTTTCGTTGATCCAAGTGAAACCTTCCACCTTCTTGGCGTCGGTGAGAAATTCACGGATTTTCGATTCAGGAATACCATCGAACACAGGCGTTGCCACCTTGAAACCAAGGGCTTTGGCAGCCACGCCGAGGTGGGTTTCCAAAACCTGGCCCACATTCATTCGGCTTGGCACGCCGAGAGGGTTCAGCACGATATCAACGGGTGTTCCGTCAGCGAGATATGGCATGTCCTCTTCGGGAACGATCTTGGCGACGACGCCCTTGTTTCCGTGGCGACCGGCCATCTTGTCACCGACGCTGAGCTTGCGCTTGCTGGCGATGTAAACTTTGACCTGCTTGATGATGCCGGGGTCGATATCATCACCGCTTTCGATGCGGCCGAGGTTCGAGTCGCGCTCGTTCTCGAGATCGACAAACTTGTGTTCGAATTGTCCGATGATCTCTTGGATTTTGTTGCGGATCGGGCTCGGATCGATTTCGACATGGTTGTAAACCTTGGCGAGTTTGCGAAGGAGTTCCTTCGTGATCTTGCGGTTGGCAGGGATAATGATCTCGCCGGTTTGGGCGTTCACGACATCCAACGGAATTTTCTCGTTGAGGAGAATGTTCGAAAGCGCGGCGGTGAGTTGCTCGTGGAGGTCGTCTTTGCGTTTGCCAAAGTCCTCAACGATCATTTTTTGCTGCCGCTTGGACTCGGCGGGTGTCATTTTTGTGCGGGCGACCTCTTTTTTGGAGGAAACCTTCACATCCATGACGATACCGTAGGTTCCGGATGGAACTGTGAGAGAGGTGTCTTTCACATCGGCTGCTTTTTCACCGAAGATCGCACGGAGAAGGCGCTCTTCTGGAGCGAGTTCTGTTTCGCTTTTCGGGGTGATTTTACCAACGAGAATATCGCCGGGCTTCACTTCCGCACCGATGCGGACAACACCATCGCTGCCGAGGTTTTGAAGAGCCTCTTCGCTGATGTTTGGAATATCGCGGGTGATTTCCTCCGGCCCGAGTTTGGTATCGCGGGCGCCGATCTCGAATTCGTCGATGTGGATGGAGGTGTAGATATCCTCTTTCACAACGCGCTTGGAGATGAGAATAGCGTCTTCGAAGTTGTAACCGTTCCAAGGCATGAAGGCGACGAGCACATTGCGACCGAGGGCGAGTTCGCCTTTTTCGGTATTCGGACCGTCAGCAATGACATCGCCCTTCTTGATCGTTTGGCCCTTTTTGACGATGGCCTTCTGGTTAATGCATGTGCTCGCGTTCGAGCGCATGAATTTGCGAAGCTCATAGACATAAACGCCGTTTTCGGGGTCGTCTTTGATTTTCTTCTTACCTTCAGGAAGCGATCCGTCCTTGGTGATGACGATCTGGTTGGCTGTAACAGAAGCCACCTTGCCATTTGATTCCGCGCAAATAACAGCGCGGGAATCGCGGGCCACACGGGCCTCGAGTCCAGTTCCCACGAGCGGGGAGTCGGAGACGAGAAGCGGCACGCCTTGGCGTTGCATGTTCGAGCCCATTAGCGCACGGTTGGCGTCATCGTGCTCGAGGAATGGAATGAGACCGGCGGCCACGGAAACGAGCTGCTTCGGCGACACATCCATGTATTGAATCTGTGCAGGCTCGATCTCGAGGAAGTCACCACGGTAGCGAGCGGATACCTTCTCGCCGGAAAGATTGCCCTTGGCGTCGACTTGGGAATTAGCCTGGGCAATGTAGAAGTTTTCATCGCGGTCGCCGCTGAGGTATTCGACTTGATCGGTTACACGGCCGTTAACAACCTTGCGATAGGGTGTTTCGATGAAACCAAATTCATTGATACGAGCAAATGTGCTCAACGAACTGATGAGACCGATGTTCGGACCTTCAGGAGTTTCAATCGGGCAGATGCGGCCGTAGTGGGATGGATGCACATCTCGCACCTCGAAGCCTGCACGGTCGCGGCTCAGACCTCCTGGCCCGAGGGCCGAGAGACGGCGCTTGTGGGTGAGCTCGGAGAGCGGATTCGTCTGATCCATGAACTGGCTCAGCTGGCTGCGTCCGAAGAAATCACGCACAACGGCGCTGAGCGATTTCGGATTGATCAGCTTCTGAGGAGTGATCTGGTCAGTATTGGCATCAAACAATGTCATGCGCTCGCGGACGAGGCGCTCTGTGCGGGCAAGGCCCACACGGCACTGGTTGGCGAGAAGCTCGCCCACGGTG
>JBIKUM010000201.1:0-5751 GCA_044347585.1 Terrimicrobiaceae bacterium | reverse complement strand
CTTCCTGCGCCGGAAGCTGAAAAAATAGTCTCCAGCGGCCTTTATTCGACCGTCACGCTCTTCGCAAGGTTGCGAGGCTTGTCGACATCGCAACCGAGTTCCACCGCTATGTAGTAGGCCAGCAGTTGCAATGGAATGACGCTGAGAATCGGCGACAGATAGTGCGGAGCGTCGGGTATCAGAATCACATCGTCGCAGATTTTTTTCAGGGCGGTGTCGCCCTCCGTTCCAATCGCGATGACCGGACCTTTGCGGGCTTTGACCTCCTCGATGTTGCTGATGTTTTTCTCGAAGACGGCATCTTGGGGAGCAATGAACAGCGAGGGTGTTTCCTCTGTGATGAGTGCGATCACACCATGCTTAAGTTCGGCACTGGGATAGCCCGAGGCGGAGATGTAGCTGATTTCCTTCAGCTTCAGCGCCCCCTCGAGAGCAATCGGATAGTGCGCCTGGCGGCCCATAAAGAGGAAGTTGTTCGCTTGGGCGTATTTTTTGGCGATAGCGGCGACCTGCGTCTCCAACTCAAGCGTGCGCGCCACGAGGTCGGGCAGTTTTTCCATCTGCGCGATCATATCGCGTCCCTCGCTGTGCGAGAGATGGCGAATGCGGCCAAGAAGAAGTCCGAGGAGCGTGAAAATCGTCAACTGCGAGGTGAATGACTTCGTTGCGGCGACGCCGATCTCCGGTCCCGCGTGCATGTAGACGCCGCCATCGCTTTCACGGGCGATCGTGCTTGCGACATTATTGCAGATGCCAAGCGTGCGATGCCCTTTGCGCTGGCTCTCACGCAGAGCGGCAAGTGTATCGGCAGTTTCACCGCTTTGGCTGATGACAAAAGCAAGCGTGTCGCGCTGGAGGGGGATATTGCGGTAACGGAACTCGCTGGCGAACTCGCACTCCACGGGAATGTGTGAAAGCGACTCGATGATGTATTCACCCGTCATGGCTGAATGGAAGGCCGTTCCACAGCCTGCGAGCACGATGCGATCCACGGCGCGCAACTCGGAGTTCGTCATATTAAGCCCGCCGAGTTTCGCCGTGGCTTCTTCGAGGGAAAGCCGCCCGCGCATGGCATCACGAACGGTGTTCGGTTGCTCGTGGATTTCCTTAAGCATGTAGTGAGGGTATTTCCCCTTGTCCACCGACGAGGCATCGAATTCGACTCGGCTGATCTGAAAGCCCGCTCCGCCACCTGAGACGGTGGAAATCTCAAATCCCTCGGCCTGGAGAGTGACGATCTCGTAATCGTTCAGGTAAACTACATCGCGGGTGTGAGCCACGATCGCGCTGACATCGCTGGCCAAAAAATGCTCATCCTTGCCTATGCCCAGCACGAGGGGGCTTCCGCGCCGCGCGCCCACGATGACGCCGGGGACATCCGCATGCACGACCGAGATGCCATAGGTCCCAATGACCTGACGCAGGGCGCTGCGAACGGCCTCGACCAGCGAGCCTTTATCCTGCGTAGCGGAATGGTCAAATGCTTCGCCGACGAGATGCGCCAGAACCTCTGTGTCCGTTTGAGAGTGAAATTCATGCCCCCGTTCGATGAGTTGCTCGCGAAGAGTCTGGTAGTTTTCAATGACGCCATTGTGCACGAGGTAAAGACGGCCCGAGCGGTCCGAGTGGGGGTGCGCGTTTTCGCGTGTCACCGCGCCATGAGTCGCCCACCGGGTGTGGCTGATGCCGATTTGACCCGAAACGGGATTTTTTTCGATCTCCTCAGCCAGATTGGCAATGCGTCCAACGGCTTTTCTGACATCAATGCGCCCCGGTTGGAGCAATGCCACGCCCGCAGAGTCGTATCCTCGGTATTCCAAGCGGCGCAGGCCATCGAGGAGGACAGGAAGGGCATTGGAGGATCCTATGTAAGCAACAATTCCGCACATAAAAGCAACGTGACAAAGGGAAGGGTATCACGCAAGGATTAGCACCGCTATGACTGTCCAACCCTCCTCCTCTTTTAAGTCCGACACGCTGGCCATCATCATGGGCGGCGGTGCGGGCACACGACTCTTCCCGCTCACCAAGGAACGCTCCAAACCGGCTGTTCCGCTCGGCGGCAAATATCGATTGGTGGATATCCCGATCAGCAACTGTCTGAACTCGGGACTGCGCGGCATTTACATCCTCACCCAGTTCAACAGCGCTTCGCTCCACAGCCACATCAACGAGAGCTACAAATTCGACAACTTCACTCCCAGCTTCGTCGAGATTCTGGCAGCACAGCAAACTCCAGAGGGCGCGCGGTGGTATCAGGGCACGGCCGATGCAGTGAGGCAAAACCTGCGATACTTTCTCGAGCACCGCTGCAAATATTTTATCATCCTGAGCGGCGACCAACTTTACCGGATGGATTACCGCGAGATGATCCGCCAGCACATTGACTCAGGCGCGGATCTCACGATTGGAACGATCCCGGTCGAGCGCAAGGCGGTGCCCGGATTCGGCATCATGGCCACAGACAGCGAGCGCCGCATCACGCGCTTCGTGGAAAAACCGAAGGAACCGGGCGTGATCAACTCGCTCCGGATTCCCGGCGAGCTTCTGGGCCAGATCGGGCATTCCCCCAACGAGGAACTCTTCCAAGCCTCGATGGGTATTTATGTATTTAACCGCGAGGCGCTCATTTCGAGCCTCGACAACGATCTCGTGGACTTTGGAAAAAATATCATTCCCGCCGCGATCGAGCATCGCAAGGTCATGGCACACATTTTCGAAGGCTACTGGGAGGACATCGGCACCATCCGCTCGTTCTTCGACGCCAATTTGGAAATGGCCGACCGGAATCCGAAGTTCAGCTTCTATGTGGCAGGCGCGCCGGTTTACTCGCAACCTCTCTGCCTACCAGCCAGTGTGATTGAGGGTGCCCATTTGAAACGCGCCATGATTTCCGATGGATGCGTCCTGGGCGACGCCACACTCGAGCGCTGTGTGCTCGGCATTCGCAGTATTGTCGGATCCGGCACAACCATGAAAAACACGGTCATGATGGGAGCCGACCTCTACGAGTCGCCCAAGGACGAGCGCCCTGCGGGAGTGCCTCCGATCGGCGTGGGAGCGAACTGCTCGATCGAGGGAGCCATCATCGACAAGAATGCCCGAATCGGCGCGGGCGTAGTGATCACTTCCAAATCGGAATCGGAAAACTTCGACGGCGACGGGTATTACATCCGCGACGGCATCGTGGTCGTCCCGAAAAACAGTGTCATTCCCGACGGAACTCGGATATAGCGCTGGGATGAGGATTTTTGCACGACTGGCCCTGATTCTCCTGCCGCTTTTGCTGGTGGGATGTCGCTTTGAGAACCCGCTCACGACTAAGCCATCGGAGGATTTGAACACCTGGCTTCTCGGCGAGTGGGAACTGAAGGAAAAAGGCGGCACATCCACTGCAGTCGTGGCACCCCTTTCGCAAGACCGCTACAGCGTGCATGTCTCGCTCGCTCCCAAGAGCGGGAGCGGCAGGCGTGAGTATGATTTCGAAGCCTGGTCCTCACGGGTTGGGAATTCGCTCTTCTTCACGCTGCGCAGTTTGAAAAATTCCGCAAACCTCCCCGAAGGCGCCCATGTTTTTCTGCACGCCCAGATGATTGATCAGGTCACCGTGCGCCTGCGTCCGCTCCAACTCGACTCGCCTGAGAACGCAACGGGGCTCGATCTCCGCAAGGAAATCCGTTCACGCCTGAAAGATGGAACACTCTATGCAGAGGACAGCGCGAAGGACTGGAAACGCGTGGCTGAGATTTATTGGACAAAGGAAGGCGAGACAGGTCTTTTCAAGCCCCTGCGCTACGCCACGCCGCCGCCGGTCAAGAAGCCTTGATCCATTCGGCCCAGGGAGTGTCAGCGCTCAAGAACCGCTTGGGCGATGAGCTTCACGCCAAGAGGCTGAAGCGCCAGCACAACAAGCTTACGAAGTTCCTGCATCAGGGACGCGGTATTTTTCGCATCGAACGCCTCCTGCCTTTCGATTTGTGGCTCTCTCGCATCCTGCACCTCACGGGTCTCAAAAAGCGGATGCGGGCGGATTTTTTGGATGTTCGCCTGGAGGAAAAAGAATGGTTTTTTCCGAATCTCCCGCCGTCCTTCGAGGGATTTCGTCTCCTGCATCTCACCGACCTGCACTGCGACTTGGACCCCACCCTCATGCCTATCGTGATTGATTTGGTCAAACAAACCCCTCACGACGCAGCGGTTCTCACGGGCGACTACCGGAATGGCATGGAAGGAGACCATCGTGCCGCCACGCAGGCGATGGCAGAGCTACGGAGGGCATTGGCACCCGATTGCTGGGGAATCCTTGGAAATCACGATCCCTTGGAAATGGTGCTGGACCTGGAGCGGGACGGGCTCCCGATCCTCCTGAACGAAACGGCGGAAATCCGGCGCGGCGGAGATTCTCTGTGGATCGCCGGAGTGGACGACCCGCATTATTTTCAAACACACGATCTCGCCGGAACGCGAAAAAAAGCGCCTGCAGATGCGTTTGTGATTCTCCTCTCACACAGCCCCGAAACCTATGCCGAAGCCGCAGTCCAAGGTTTTGCGCTGCAACTAAGCGGTCACACGCACGGAGGTCAAATTTGCCTGCCAGGTGGTCGGCATTTGGTCGTTCCATGCAAGTCTCCCCGCCGCTTCATCGCCGGAGCTTGGCAACATGGATCGTTGCAAGGCTACACCTCCCGTGGCACAGGAGGATGCGGCGTTGCGGCGCGTTGGAATTGCCCGCCCGAAGTGACCCTGCACACGCTGCGGCGCGCCAGAGCCTAAGCGCGGAAGATCGCGCCGAGTTTTTTTCCAAGAATGAGACTGGCTCCGATGATCGTGACAGCCAGAAAGGCCATCGCCCAGACTCCGAGCGCGCTTGCGACGAAGCGTCCCTCGCCGAGCAGTTGGTAAAGCTCGTAAATGGCCTTGGTGATCGGGAAATCCTGCTGCTTCTGGGCGAGAATGAGTGAATCGCTGACCTCGAGCATGGCGAAGGAAAAGGCCAGCAATCCGCCTGCGAGAAGGTTTGCTGCGATGAGGGGAATCGTGATCCTGCGAAGCGTCCGCAGCGGTGGACATCCGAGGTTCTGCGCGGCTTCCTCGAGCGTGACACTGGTCTGCTGAAATCCTGCCGCCGCCGAGCGAACTACATACGGCAGGCGCCGCACCGAGTAGGCGATGACCAGAATGATCAGCGGGTCGATGGTGGGATTCAGAAAGGCAAAGGGCTTTCCCTCCTGCGTCATCGCCAGATACCCGAATGCTAAAACCAAGCCCGGCACGGCCAGAGGAAGCATGGCCATGGCGTCGAGAATCTGCCGCCCTACGAGGCGCGTCCGCACGACGACATAGGCGATAGCCACTCCGAGGATCAGATCCAGAATGGTCGCCAAACCCGCGTATTTCAGGCTGTTCTGGATCGAAGGCAGCGTCAGGTTGTGCCCCAATGCCGCTTCAAAATGCGAAAGCGTCCACCCGCTCGGCAGGATCGTCTGATACCAATCCGTGGAAAATGCCACGAGAATCACGCCGATGTGAGGCAGGACGGCAAGGAAAGTTACCAAGCCGAAGACCCCCGAGCAAAAGAGCCCCATGGCAAGTCCGGCTTGGCGGGGACCGCCTTGGCTCGTTGCCTTGGCCATCATGGCATGGGACTCACGCCCGAAGAGCAACTTGCTGCCGGCATAGAGCAGAACTGTCGCGCAGAGCAGGACAACCACCAAAGCGAACGGGAAGGGATTTGCCCCGATGTCCTTGATG
>JBIKUM010000011.1:0-18107 GCA_044347585.1 Terrimicrobiaceae bacterium | reverse complement strand
TCTGCACCGAGGTGACACGGGTGAAATCGAACATGAGCGGCACGCCGAGTTCGGTGAATGACCAGATGAAAACAATGGTCCCGCCGGCGAAGATGCCCGGCATGATGAGAGGAAGGGTGATGCGGCGGAATTTACGGAACCCGGTGCAGCCGAGATTCTCGGCCGCCTCCTCCATCGCAGGATCCACATTTGCGAGGGCGGCGAGGACATTGAGATAGAGGATCGGATAAAGATGGAGAGCGTTGAGAACAATGACACCCCAGATTCTCCCCTCGCCCAGCCAATCCACGGGGTGCGCGGGGTCGAGCAGGCCGATGTCTTCGAGAAGAGCATTCAGCGCGCCTTGCTGGCCGAGGATTTGCTTGATGCCGATCGCGCCAACAAATGGCGGCATGATCATGGGAACCAATACCAGAGCACCGAGGAGGGATTTTCCGGGAAAAAGGAAACGATCACTCATCCAAGCCAGCGGAATCGCAATGAGAGCGGCAAGCAGTGTGCTCCAGACCCCCATCTGGAGCGAGTTCCAGAGCCCCTCGACATAGAGCGGATTCCGGAAAACCTCGGCGATGTAGTCGACCGTGAATTTTCCATCCGATCCGATAAAAGCCCCATAGAGCGTCTCGCTGATCGGCCAGAGAAAGAACAGCGCGAAGAAAACGGCTGTGACGAGGAAGACGAGTCTGGAGAATTGCTGACTCATTTTCCCTCCCGCGCCAACTTGGCGGCCTCCTGATATTGTTGACGGAATTGGTCTCCGAGTTCTTTGGCGAGCCGCACTTCGTCGAGGCGGTTTTTAGAAGTAAGGGATTCTTTGAGGGTTGTCTTTGAAGCGGTGTAATCCACAGCACTGAGGTCTGTGAATTTTTTATAGGCCTCGCGGGGAAATCCAGCCTTCACAAGCGCCTGCCAAGCCTCCGACTGCTCATGGTGGAGGTCGAGGCAGATGACCCGGATGATAAACGCCATGACTCGAAAAACGGGTGCTGTCCAAGCGGCGGTGTAAGTGAAAAGCCGGGCCTCCTCGTAGGGTTGGACATCAGGATCGGAGCGCAAGGCGGCGTATTCCGGCGAGTAGAGTTCCTTGCGAATCGGAAGACGACGCAGGGCGTATTTCGTTGGCCCACCTGGTTCGCCCACTTTGAAGTTCCAGAGTTTTTGCCCCTCGAGCGAGAGAACGAAGGCTATGAACTCCTCGGCTGCGGCGCGGTTCGGAGCGCCACGCAGAAGGGCTATCGGGTCGACGCCCACGGAGGATCCGCCAGCTGGTGTGAAGTATTGAAGGCGCGATGGCGCATCGCCGATTTTCACCGCCTCGCTTTGGAAGCGGCCGTAGAAATCAATGCACATCCCGATCGCCGCATCGCCGAGAGAAACATCGAGCGGAATTTTCGGTGCGGAGTCTGTGAAGTAACGGGCATTCGCAGAGGCGGCCTGGATGATTTCCAAACCGCGCTTCCAGCCGAGGGCAAGGATATCCTCACCGTCGTGACCTGTTGCACGAACGAGTTCCTGCATTTGCTGTTGGATGACCATTTCAAAAGCCCGCGCGGCCGATCCGCTCTTGGTGGGATCCGCGAGGGCGACCTGACGGTAGAACACCGGATTTGTGAGGTCTTTCCAAGATGAGGGAATCTCCCGAACTCCAAGGCGCTGGAGGGAATCGGTGTTGTAGCAGATGCCGAAGGAAGAAAGGCACGCGCCGATCCACAGTCCGCCGGGGTCGTAGAACTGCTCACCGGAAACGCTCTGGGGAATCGAATCCTCGGCGAACCATTTCGGGTGGCTTGTGATCACTTCCGTCGCCACAAGGCGACCGGCTTTAGCCTGCTGCTCGAAATCGTAGGACCCGCCACCGAAGAAGAGATCGATGCCGATGCCTGTGCTGGAGTTGAGAAAAGCCCGTCGCACCGCCTGCTCGGGCGTGTCTGTTGCGGGATCATCGGGGAGTTTGACTCTTGAGTTGTCGAAAGCGGCGGCGAGTTGCGGCGTCCAGGTTTTTCCTTGGGAGGTCCATGCGTATTCGAAGGCGGCAAGGTATTCGCCCGCAAGGAATCGAGAAATCTCGCTTGTTCCACCCGGCAGACGCCAGTCGATACGGATCGTGCGGCCGGTTTTGTTTTGATAGTGCCGAGCAAAGGCGACGCTGAACTCGTGCCGGACCGCCTCATTGTGGGGGGAGATGATTACAATCGTCTCGTCAGCACTCGCGAGGAGATTTTGGCGAGGTTTGAGCAGGAAAGGCACTGCCAGCACAAGGACGAGAGCCGCGAGCACCAGAATGATTCGTGGGCTCATGGCGTCTCAGGGTTTGAGAACCACGACATCGTCCACACTTGCGATGGCGAAAAATTCCTGTCCCTGGCCACGGGCGGAGATGTGTGGATTCAATTCAAAAACCTTCAAGTCGTGAGCCGAGGCCTGAAGCCGGTATTGGGCCACCTCGCCGAGATAGACGGACTCGCCGATGCGACCCTTTACGGAGTTCATGGCGGTAGGAGCCGAGCGAAGCGACCAACTTTCGGGCCGGATGCTAAGCGAGACAGCGTCTCCCGCAGAAGGCTTCCAATCCGGATCACCGAGGAATCCTTCGAAAAGCCCCTCACTCGTTTCGACCACTGCTTTCGCGCCATCGAGGGATTGGATTTTGCCGTTCAGGAAATTTGTTTCGCCGATGAAGTCCGCCACGACGCGCGTTTTGGGGCGGCGATAAACTTGCTCGGGCGTCCCGATCTGGGCAATCCGCCCGCCTTCCAGCACGGCCATGCGATCGGAAATCGAGAGAGCTTCCTTTTGGTCATGGGTGACATAAATCGCCGTGAGTCCGTTCTCCTTGCAGACACGACGAATCTCAGAGCGCATCTCCAAGCGGAGCCGAGCGTCGAGGTTGGAAAGCGGCTCGTCGAGAAGGACGCAACGGGGACGGATCACCAAAGCGCGGGCAAGTGCCACGCGTTGCTGCTGTCCGCCGGAGAGTTGAGCGATTTTCCGTTCCGCATACGGGCCCATCTGCACGGATTCCAGCGCAGCTTGGACACGCTGGCGGATTTCCGCCTTCGGAACGCGCCGTTCTTCAAGGCCGAAGGCGACATTTTTGGCCACCGTCATGTGCGGCCAGAGGGCGTAACTCTGAAACATCATTCCGGTGTTGCGCTTGTGGGGAGGCAGCGCTGTCACATCCTCGTCGCCAAAGAAAATCCGCCCCTCGTCGGGAATGTAGAAGCCGGCGATATTGCGAAGGAGCGTCGTTTTTCCACATCCGCTGGGCCCGAGGAGAAAGAAAAGCTCGCCCGGTTCGATGCGGAGCGAGATGCCGTTCAATGCCACTGCGTCACCGAATTTTTTGACGAGTTTCTCGATGGTGATCGCGATCATGGCCCAGTGGGATATCAACTACGGCAGGGCGGCAGCCCAAGCAGATCCCGCCCGCTATTGCTGCGGAGCAGTCGGCGCCCCTCCGCCAAGGCGGGAGAGTTGTCCGGCTGACATCCGGGCGGCGGGTGATGCCGGAAACTGAGTCACGACCATGTTGAAACCACGGCGGGCCTCTTCGATCTGAAATCCGCGAAGGAGAATTTCAGCTTCAGTGTAGGCGGCAAATGGAGCTGCGTAGCTTTGCGGGAATTGAGTGACAACCTGCTGGCAAGTGGCCATGGCTGACTGGACATCACCCGCCGCATCTTGATTCATCGCGACTCCGAGAAGCGCCCCGCCTGCCAAGGGGTGCTTGGGAAAACGGTTGAGAAATTCCCGGAATGCAGTGGTGGATTTTTCCATGTTTCCGGCCTCGCGCTCCGCAGCGGCGATCTGCATGAGCGCATCGGCTGCGGGCATGGTTTTCGGAAACTTGTCCACAACGGCTTGCAGTTCGGAGATTCCCTTAGCCTCGGCGAGGAGGGTCTGCGCGGCGGCATTTTGACTGGAAGAGTAGGCGAACCATGCAGCCACGCCAACGCCTCCGATGACGATCACGGCAAGGATTACAAGTATGAGGGTTTTGTTTTTCTCCCAGAAGAGATCCCAATCCAGCGAGGAGTCCGCAAGGACAGGGCCTTGCAGGACGGGTTGTTGGGTGGGTTCCATCAGGCTCCCACCTCCGCGCGAGCTTCGTCGGCAAGAGCGGTGCTCAAGTAGCGTTCGCCGGTCGAGCAGCCGATGGTGACAATGAGCTTACCGGCATTTTCGGGGCGCTTGGCGACTTGGATGGCCGCATGGACATTCGCGCCGGTGCTGATGCCACCGAGAATGCCCTCCTCTTTGGCGAGACGACGGGCCATGGCGAAGGCTTCTTCGTTCGATACCTGAATGCACTCGACGATTTGGGATTCTCCGGCGGAATTTTTCAGGTGGAGATTATTGGGAACAAATCCTGCGCCAGTGCCTTGGATTTTGTGCGGGCCGGGTTTGAGAGGTTCGCCCGCGAGGGTCTGGGAAATGACAGGCGAATCCTTAGGCTCGACGGCGATGGCTTGAAGAGAGGCTTTGCGGGGCTTGAGGGCTTCCACGCAGCCAGTGATCGTGCCGCCGGTTCCGACCGCTGCGACAATGATGTCCACTTTGCCATCCGTATCGCTCCAGATTTCCTCTGCAGTGGTTTTGATATGAATGGCGGGGTTAGCCGGGTTGTTGAATTGCTGGGGCATCCAGGAATTGGGAGTCTCTTGAACGAGTGCTTCGGCCTTTGCGATCGCGCCGCGCATTCCCTCGGAACCAGGAGTGAGAACAAGCTTCGCGCCAAGCATGGCGAGGAGCGTGCGGCGCTCGAGGCTCATCGTCTCAGGCATGGTGAGGATCATTTTGTATCCCTTGGCAGCCGCCACGAAGGCGAGGGCGATACCGGTGTTTCCGCTGGTGGGCTCGATGATGACCGTGCCGGGCTTGAGAATGCCACGCTGCTCGGCGTCTTCGATCATGGCCATGCCGATGCGGTCTTTCACGCTTCCGAGGGGATTGAAAAATTCACACTTGAGCGCAATCGTGGCCGGAAGCCCGGCGGTGACGCGGTTGAGCTTAACGAGAGGTGTGCGGCCGACTGTTTCGACGATGTTGTTGTAGATGTTGCCCATGGGTCTTGGATTGAGCCGCGAATCCTACACAGGCGGGAGCGGACGGTGAAGTTTTTAGTTTGACCTATCCGGTGGTGCGCAGACCGCTGGCGATGGCATTGATGCTGAGAAGAACTTCGGGAAGAAGGCGGTTTTTCGCCGCAGGCTCCGCAGCGCGCCACTCGGCGAGAAGCTTCGTCTGGTGAACATGAAGTGCCCGAAGACCTGAGTCGCGCAAAGCGAGAGTTTTCAGCATGCGAGGGCGACGTTTTTCCAAAGCACCGCCAAAAACGAGGGACATCATTTCGCGGGTGGAATCAAACTCGGTCAGGATGATGTTCAGAATCTCCTTCCGCACCCGCGTGTCACCGACCAATCCGGCGTAGATTGCGATGATCTCGCGATCAGCACTGGCGAGATTCGTTTCCACATTGGTCAGCACATAATAAAGGAATGGCGACTTTTTGAGGTTGGTGCGCAGATTTTGAAAAAGTTTGGGACGCTCGGCTTGGAGGCGCTGTAGAGCGGAGCCGACACCGAACCAACCGGGAAGATAATGGCGGCTTTGGTTCCAACTGAAGACCCAGGGAATCGCGCGGAGATCGGCGAGCGTGCGCTGACCTGTGCGTCGCGAGGGTCGCGAACCGATGCGACTCGTCTCGAGGGCGTCGATCGGTGTGGCCTCCGAGAAATAGGACATGAAACTCGGGTGCGTGATGAGCGCGGTGTAGGCATCCCGACTCGCTGCCGAGAGAAATTCGCAGGCCTCGCTGAATTTGCCGTCAATGGGAGCCGGCTGGTCGTTGAAGGAAACGGCTGCAACACCCGCTTGGAGCAACTCCAAATTGTAAACCGAGGAGGAAATCGTGCCGTATTTCTGGGAAATGGTCTCACCCTGCTCGGTGACCCGCAGGTCACCGCGCGCGGAACCCTGCGGCAAAGCGGAAAGAAAACGGTGGGTCGGCCCCGCACCTCGGCTGATCGTGCCGCCACGTCCGTGGAAGAAACGGATCTTAACCCCTGCGTCGCGTCCGACTTGGGCCAAGGCGCTTTGCGATTGGTGGAGCGCCCACTGGCTGGCGAAGATGCCACAATCCTTGTTGCTGTCGCTGTAGCCGATCATCACCTGCTGCACGGGCAAGCTGCGCTGCTTGGGGGATTTTTCGTTCGCGCTTTTGCGATGGAAATCAAGGCTCCGCTTCGTGACTGGGTGTTTCAGGAATTGCCTGACGATGCCGGGGCCTTGCTCCAAGTCGTCGAGGGTCTCGAAAAGTGGGACGACTGGCAGGTCGCACACAAGACCGTCCTCCGTCCAGCGCGCCAAGCCGGCCTCTCGCGCGAGCAAATAAACAGCGAGCAAGTCGGAAAGACGGCGTGTCATACTGACGATGAGGGATCCGATGCCATCGAGCCCGTGTTTGGCGATGTGGTTGCGCAGAACATTATAGCAGGCAAGGACATCATCCGCCTCACGGCCGGCAGGAGTTCCCGCACTCAGGAAAGGGCGCGGCGAACGGAGTTCCTCCTCCAGAAAAGCCAACCGGCGCTCCTCACTCCACTCGGAGAACTTGTGGTCCTCCGCGCCTCCCGCTTGGAGGAGTCCATCAATCGCCAGATCATGGAAGCGGCTGTTCTGACGGATATCCAGATTCGCCAAGTGGAAGCCGAAGGTGTCGAGCGCGCGGCGCACGGGATTCACGGCGAAATCGGCAAGGCGTCCGGCACCGCCGGCGTGGAGTGCTTCGGAGAGCTGTTTCAAGTGGGCCTCGAGCTCGGCCGGTTGTTGAAAACGAACGCCAGTCTCCAAAATTTTTGCGTCTTCGATTTCCCCCGTCGAAACCGGCAGACGGTTTTGAAGGTGGAGCACGAACTGACGCCATGGCTCGTCGGAATACGACTGCGACAATGTTTGAGCGAGCGCGGGCGTTTCTCGACGGAACTTGTCGAGTGCACTTTGGAGTTCCTCAGGGAAGTCCTGAAAATTGCTGGAGAGCGGAAGATTCGCCGCCAAGTCCTCCAACTCGCGGTGCAGAACGATCAAGGCGCTGAGGCGAAGGTCGCGGAGCGTGGTCTCGGTGACGGCCGCAGTAACGAGCGGATGACCGTCCCTGTCGCCTCCGACCCATGTGCCGAAGCGGATTTTGGGCATTCCCAAGGGATCGGCAATCAGCGAGGGATCAAAGCCCGCGCCGCGCCAGGCTTCACGGAGACGGTGATCGAGACGCGCTAATGCAGGAGGAAACACCTCGCGCAAATAATAAATGACACCACGGCGCTCCGTGGCTACATCCGGCTTTTCAAGCAGAATTTCGCCTGTCCTCCAGAGGCGTTCCAAAATGACCTTGAACTCCTCGCGCAAGGCCTGCTGCTGATTCAGCGAAAGAGACTGGCCCTCGCGAGATATCAGCAAACGATAGAGAGAACGGTGTTGCTCGAGGACGGCCGCGCGTTTCGCTTCGGTGGGATGCGCAGTGAGAACAGGTTCGATGCAGAGCGTTGGAAGAAGTGCAGCGATGTCCGAAGACGACATTCCTGAAGCGGACAATTCCGCCAACCGGCTTCGCCAAAGGCCCGGTTCAGCTTCGCCGCCGGATTCAATTTCACGGAGTTGGCGTGTGCGTGCTGCCGTGTTCTCCTCAACCATGTTTAGGAGCTGAAAAGCAATCGATGTCGCTTGCTCGAAGCCCTCGCAACCCGCCTCCTTGGAACCCACCCATGGCAGGCGGTCGGCCACTGAGTTTTCTCCAAGCTCTCTGAGAACCTCCTCCAGGCAACCCATGAGAAAATCAAGGTCGTTGGATATTTTTTCGAAACCCTGTGCGATATAATGCGTCGTCTTTTTCACCCTGACGCAGGACTTTTACGATTTTCTAAAAAATATCAATCGCAGGTTTTTATCCAACGGGCGGTTGTTGGGAGCGGATGCGGTCTTCCGTCCACTCGGAGATCAGGCTTTTTTTCCGATGGCAAAGCCAAGCATGAGCATGGCCACGCCACTGAAGATCGACTGAATGCCATAGAGCACGCCAATGACCCATTCGGAATCAAGCGGCCAGCGAGCGTAGATCATGCCTCCAAGCACCAATGCGACCACGCCATTCAGGAGGAGCCAAATCCAAGCTGAATTCGCACGAATCCGAAAGGAAGTGCCTATACAGACAATGCCTTCAGCAAAAAAAACTGCTCCGAGTATCAGAGTCAGCGTCTCCATTCCGGATTTGGTAAAAATGAAAAGCGCAGAACCGGCCGCAAGGCGTATTACTGCGGACAAAGCGGAAAGAATGCGGTGAGGCACATCTCTTCCGAAGATGCCTTGAAAAAATCCAATAAAGCCGCTCGCAAGGCAGAGTGCGCCGATGAAGGCAGTAATGACATACGAGAACAATGCTGGCGCACCGATGGCAAAGAATCCGACAAGGATGGAAAGGACGCCTCCGAGGATCATCCAAGCCTTGCCGGGCGATTGAGTGGTGGTGGTGTTCATAGTTTTTTACTCACCATAAACGCCCTTGGCACCATAGGAACCGTAGTATTTACCCGAATAGTAATAAGCGTAGTAGCCACCGCGTCCACTCGGCAGGAAGTTTAGGATCAATCCAGCAGGAGTGGTTTTTGTTTCCTCGAGGGACTTGATCGCACGCGCGACCATTTTGCGCGGAGTGCCGAAGGCGCGGACAACCAGCGTGCAGAGGTCGACATGCGGAGCAACGAGCAATGTGTCGCTCACCGCCAGAAGCGGCGCGGAGTCGACAACGATGCGATCGTATTTGGAGAGCGCCTCGCTCATAACACGCTCCAGATTTTCGTAGGTCAGCAACTCGGACGGATTCGGGGCACGACCACCGGCGGTCAGCACGCTAAGGCCGTCGATGTGCGAGGACATGACCGCGTTTTTCATCGAACAGGAACGCATGAGCAACTCGGAAAGACCCGGCTTGCGGTTCTCGCCATAGAAAACAATCGATCCACCCGGCTTGCGAAGGTCTGCATCGATGAAAAGCGTGTTGAACCCCTGCTGGGCAAGAGTGACCGCAAAGTTTGAACTGCAGAATGTCTTGCCTTCGCTCGGCATCGAACTCGTGAAAAGAAAAGTGCGGGCATTTTCGTTGATGCGGTGCATCGTGAGCGACGCTCGAAGCGATCGAAACGACTCCGCCACGATGCCGGAGCGCTCTTCGTTGGTCACCAGAACGCTGGCCCGGGTCGAAAGACTGAGCTTGGGAATGGCAGCAATCACATTCACGCCGGTGAACTGCTCCACCTGATCCACTGTCTTGATACTGGTATCCAGCATGAAAAGCGCAATAGCGAGGCCGATACCGGCAGCGAGGCCGCCGAGGAGACTCTGAATCCAAGTCTTCGTCGCGCTGGGGCGGATGGGGGCCGCGCCCACGGCCGGCTCGTGAATGCGAACCGGCGACTCGGTGAGTTGTTTGGTAATATCCACTTCCTTCAATCGTGAAAGCACCGAGTTGTATAGGGCCTGATCGGTTTCTTGCTCGCGCTTGATGTCATTGTATTCGATCGATTTTGAAGTCACTTCAAGGAGCCTTCCCTCCGCTTTCTCGCGGGCGATCTTTGTTTCATTCGCCTGAACTTCGAGTCGATTGCGGGCCGTTTCGAGGAGGTTCACGGCATCATTGAGAACCCGACGCAGATCGCCTTTTGTGAGATCGATCTGGGTTTTCACGGAAATATACGCGGGGTGCTTTGCTCGATAGCGCTGGGAGAGCAGTGTCAGCTCGCGCTGGCGGGCGTTCAGGGACTCTGAATATTGGGCAACCTTGGGCTCGGCGGCCACGCTTGGCAGGAAGATCAACTCTTCCACAGCACCCTTGTTGGCCCTCACGACCGCAAGGTCGCTGTCGATCTGCTGAATGCGTTTCTGGATTTCAGCCTGCACATTGGAAATCTCGGATACTTGAGCCTGAGCCGAACTGAGCATGTTTTCGATCGATGCAGCGCGCTCCCGCTCGCGGAAACTCTGCATAGCCTCCTCGGATACACGCATTTTTTTCCTGAGGCGATCGGCCTCCTCAAGGAGGAACTGGGTGGCGGATTTTGATGCATCCGAGCGCCGCTCGAAGACATAGCGGATATACTCGTCGCAATAGGCATTCGCGAGCTTCACGGAAAGATTCGGATCGGCCGAAGTGATCATCAAATCGATCAGGCGGGTATTGGTGCGGTAGACAGCCGCCGACATGGAACTCAAGGCTGCGGCAACGCGGTCAGGAGAAGCATCACGCGCGGAAATGCCCGCCGCCGCGAGGAATCGAGGGTCTTGATCGAGCTTCAAACGCGCGGAAACCCTCTGGGCAAACGGGTAGCTGCGCAGAAGATCCACCACCGTATTGATCATGTCGATACTGCGAATCTGCTCATCGCGAACCTGCTCCATTTTGGAATCCAAGATGCGGGACTTGTCCTGCTCGATGAACAACACCGCACGAGCGCGGTATTTTGTTTCAACCTTGGAGAGATTCACGCCGGCATAGATGCCGCCCAGCACAACACAGAGGATGACGATCCAAAGCCTGTCTACAACGGCATGAAAATACTCGCGCCAATCTATGGCCTCCTGAACCGGGGCAGGACTGGGAGCGGGTGGTGTTTTGATTTCTGTTTCCTTGTTCATCCGAAATGCTTCTTCGATGCGCGGGAGAGCGGGAGATTAATACCAACTCTCTCCAACCGTTAAGATGTCGCCTGGCAAAACTTGAAAACTCCCGCCATCCGGCGACTCCAGGCGCTTGGTGTTGACTTTGATGGTCTCGACTTTTTCCCCCGTGCGGCGTTTCACGACGACATTTTTTGTATCGGCGATTCGAGTGAATCCTCCCGCCATGCCGATGGCTTCCAGGATACCGAGCGATTCGTTGCCTTGCAGTTCGTAGCTGCCGGGGCGGGACACTTGACCAATAACAGTGATTTTCCGCTGCGTGTAGGAGGCGATGTTCAGATAAATCTGCGGGTCGACAAGGTAATCCGCATCATAGAGTTTCCGGATATGTTCCTGTGCGTCGCGCACGCTCATACCGGCGACTTTCACCTCGCCCAAGAGTGGTAACTGGACTCTTCCATCACGCGCAATTTTCGATCTCATTCCCAAATCCGGTTCACGGTAAACCATGAGATCCAGGGTATCACCAGAAGCTAAAACATAATCGCCCTCACCGGCCATCAAAGAAGGTATCGGGGCATCCAAGCCCGCCGAGCGATCAGCGGCAACCGCACGAGGGGCGGAAGAGGAGGCATCCTGCCGGAATGCCGCAGGAGTCGCGGAAGTCGGATCAGATTGGGTCTGTGGGGCGGGCAGGACAGGTGGCGCGGCCAGAACAACCTGCGTTGCCGACAACACAACCAACAATGAATGGACCAAGCAACGCGGACGAAGGGAGAAGATCGCTAACATTCGAAGGAAAAGTAAACGAAGATATCAGAAGGTCAAATTCAAGCTCGTGTTGAATGTCGTCTGGAGCTGGTCGCTGTCTCCCTGTCCGGTGGAAAGTTGGAAGGTGTTTTGCCACCCCAACCACTCGCGGAAGCGCCAATAAAGCGAGGCGTTCGCCAACCAATACGATGCCGGTCCCTCAACTGGATTGTTCAATTTTTCGCTGGTGAGGGACACATACTCGGATTGCTCATATCCGGCTGAAAACGACAGGCTGATGCCTTTGATCAAACGCTGTGCGACAGTGCCTAGTGCACCTCTCGTGATATTATACTGGTCAGGCGAAAGACTGGAGAATCCTTGGTTCTGATAAAGCGAGAGCGAGAGCCTCGTCTTTTCCCTCGCGTCCCACCCGGCCACGAGACTGAAATTCGGCTTCACATCGGCACCTTGCATTCCGAATTTGGCTTTGAAATAGGTCTTCTCTGTCGGGGTGTAGTTGATTCCCAAGTTATAAACCGGACGCAAGCCGGTGTATTCGGGGTCCGGAATATTTTGGTCCAGCACATAGCCCGCGCCGCCACCAGCGTCCACAGATAGTTTTGGGGCGATCTGATAGGTCAACACGATCATCGCATCGAGATAACGGCGTCCCTCGGTGATTCCACCCTCGAATTCCTGGAGGTCCTGCCCCGCACTCAAAACAAAGCGCACATTGGTTTTTGGCGTGACCATGTAGTCGGTGAAAAAGCTTGCGCCCGCAGTGAGGCTGTTGCTCTCCGGTTGCGGCGTTTCGCCGGGGGCCACCTGCGCATCAGCGGTGTTGGAATAGGTTGCTGAAACGGCACCGCCGGTGCTGAGCTCTTCACTGATGATATAGCGAATGGACAAACCGCCGGAAGCCGTGGTCTGCCAGTTGTTGGCTCCCGCAACAGGGTCGTAGCCTGTGCCGGAGGAGGCGCTGGCATTCAGATTCATCGAGAGACGGCTTGTATTGTAACCGATATCGAAGCCGCCCGTCATCGAAAGCGGGTTTCGCTGGTTACCGGTTCCAGCAGCGGTGTAATCCGGGTTGTAGTAATAGCGGTATCCAGACCCGTAACGGGCTGAGACATTCCAGACTCCAATTTCCCGTTCATAGACGATGCCCAATGTGGGAGCCGTGAAGAAGCTGTTTGAAGTATTGAAATCCGTGCCCCCGCCGAAAGAGTTCTGTGAGGAATATTCCCAACCGTTTTGCAACCCCACCTGAAAATCCAGCGGACCGAACCGGAGTCCTCGTTTAATGTTTTCCGCCATTTGATCCATGGTCTCCTCGAAAGTTGGAGCCTCTTCCTCCAATTCGTCCTTCTTGGGTTTCGTAGAGTCATCATCCAATCCCCCGCCCGGTTCGAAATACTGCGGCGTTGCCACACGATCCTCCTGGGGACCAGACCAGCGATTGCGAAACTCGGCTTCCCTCAGACTGAGAACGCTCTGTTGCCCCAAGGCGGCGGGTAGGAGTGCGATAGAAACGCAGATCAAAATGAAGGCAAAAAGTCCCACCCGGGAACATCTGGAGGATGGTCCTGGTTTTTTTCTTGCGAAAAAAAACTTGCTGTGGGGATTCACGGAGGGGTTGTTAACATCGAAGAGTCTTTTGTCAAAGGACAAAAAGAGCTGTTAAACCAAAGTTGAATCAGCCCTGATCCCATGAAAAAGAATGGGAAGTGGAGCGGGTGACGAGACTCGAACTCGCGACATCAACCTTGGCAAGGTTGCACTCTACCAACTGAGTTACACCCGCAGAGTGAAGAGATCGTTTACGATGGGTTGCGCAGGGCGTCAAACATTTTTTGAGAACTTTTTTAGATTGCTCAAAGGCTCAGGCCGCCGGAATGACCCGGGTGACACCATCCTGCAAGACCCATCCACGCTGGCCACCAGGGAGTTCGACATGAAACCAGCGACCTCGAGCGGAGAGGATTTTGAGCGTGGAACCTTGGTTGAGGGTCGTGATTTTTTCAGAGGCATCCTCGGATGGCACTTTGTAGAGGAATGCACCTGCGAGGTTCATGACTATGGACTGCTTGGCCTCAAAAATGCGGGGATCGGTGAATGCGGATGCCAGGCTGGAAGCGAAACCGGCGAGGAGGAGAAACAATCCAAGAGAGAGGAACAGAAGGCGTTTTTTCGAGAAGGCCAGGGTTGCCAACAATAAAAACGCCCCCACCCAAAAGGCAATGCAGCCGACAAGGACTGCGGTATCAGCATCTATCTTTTCGCCGAGGAGGCTCCGCCAATTTTGGACTGGAGTCGTGACCCCAAGCCGGGCGTTGGATTCACGGAGCGCGTTTACGGCTGGAGCAAAGCCTGGATCAAGCACGAGTGATCGACGATAGGCCAAGGCGGCCTCTGCCTCCTTTTCGGATTTTTGCAAGACCTGCCCCAGCTCGAAGTAGGCGGCTACTGATGGCGGCGCGGACTGCAGGTGTTTTTCGAAATAGGTGGCGGCAGACTCGTATTCCCCGTGGGCCGCGCGATCCCTGGCCTCGGCGAGGGAATCGGCCTGGAGGGGAAGGGCGGTAAGGATGCCGACGAGGAGTATGAAAATCGAATTTCTCATGCGACGATTTTTTTGAGTGCGGAAAGAATGTGGCTTCTCGCGTCACGATCAATCGCCTGCACGCCTCCAGCGGAGTATTTGGACTCCGCATCACGCGCAAGAAGGTTTGTCAGCACGGCCTTGATCTCTTCGTCCACCTTCAGCCCAATCACAAGAGAACCGGCGTTGAGGGGTTGGGACTCCGTATCCAGCGCGGTGAGGAGGCAGCGCACGGCGAGAGGCATGAATTCGCTGTCGGAGCAGGATTCCATGGTGGAAAGGCACGATTTGAGCTTCTGGATTTTTTGGCGGCGCAAACCTGCCGGGGAGACGGCGCAGCGACGAAGCAGGAGAAGGAGGAGGCCAATCACCCAAAGCACTCCAAGAGCCGCATTCGCCATTAAGAAGGCTGGGTGGATGAGCAGGGATGTCCAACGCGATGTCCCACCGGGTTTGGCCATCGGTGCGGTGTTGGGCGTTAAAGCCGGCGCCGGAGACTCTGCTTTTTTCTGATCAGGGGTTGCCTCTACCGTCTGTGCCGGAGCGGCTCCCGCGCGGGCTTGCACCGGAAGCGGGTTCTGAGTGAGAGTTTCGTATTTGCCGGTATCCGGATCAAAATAGCTGAACCGGATGCCCGGCGTTTGCTGCTGGTCCGTGCGGGCGACGAGCATGAACTCGTAGGTCTTTTCACCGACAAAATGAATGGCATCGGATGACTGAAACTTCTCACTCGGTGGGTAGGAGCGCCACTCCTCATCGTCTACAAGCACAGGAGCCCCCATGGCCTCGAAATTCCCCTGCCCGGAAACCACCACTCGCAGAGTGATGGGGTCACCCGGCCCCGCTTTTTTGGGACTCACGCTCGCCTCCATTTGGAATTTCCCGATCGCGCCGGTGAAGTCATCCGGGCGGTCCCGCTTCGGCAAGGGCGAGATTTCGAGAGATGTGGGAGTCGTCTCGATGGCGACCTCCTGCATGTTGGTGAACATTCCAGGAGGCGCTATGCCGCCGAACTGGCGGAAAAAGTCATCAAAGCCCGCCGGCGCGCTGCCCGGAAGCTGCAAACGGGCCTCCAGCTTGGCGGGAGGGATTTCAAGCGAGCCGGATTTGGCAGGGGTGATGGCTGTCTGGAAGGCAAAGACGATGTAATTCTGGCCGTTAACGATCTGTTCGCGTTTGGGGACATTTGAGAGCTTTTGAACCGTGAAGCCCTCGCCGACCAGATTCGGACGGTCGCCGACTTCGCCTCCGATCGAGGAATTGAAGTAATAACGCAGCTCGGCAGGAATCGCTTCGCCGACATGGGCCTTTTTCTTGGAAAGCACGAGCTCGCCAAAATAGGGAATCGCATTGCCCGAAGGGGCCTGACCGTTAGTTGGAGGCATTTGTGGCAAGGGAGCGTTGGGCAAGCCTTGCGGCGGTTGCATCGTGGAGGCATCGGCCACATTGAGTCGAAGCGGGTTTGTTTTCAGCGTCTTGTCTCCCACGCTAACTTCGACGGCAGGGATATCAAAATCACCCGCCCGCTGCGGCAAGACGGAATAGGTGTAGGTTAGCGAAGAGGAGATTTTAAAATTGTTCATCTCGAATCGCGTCGAGCGGCCAAGCAGTTCGATGCGAAGCCCAGACACATTGAGGGTTTGGGGAACTTCGGCCGATCTGGCATCGCGGACAGTTACCACCATCTCCACCGGACGCCCCACCACTGTGGCGGGGCTGCTGAGACCTGCTGTGGCTTCTTGGGCAAAAACGGAAACACCGGAAAAGACAAAGGACAGTGCGGCGATAAAAATGAAGGAAAGCCTGTGCATTGGAATTTTTCTTACCAGTCTCGAAGGACCTCTTGCGAGGATTGCTGTTGCTCCATGAGGTTTACCTTCTCCTCCTCGCCCCGCAAGGAGTTCAGAAGCGCACGCGCCTGGCTCGGGCTGATCTGCCCCTCCCTCTCCTCTTCGGCGGCTTCACCGGGCTGGGGCTGCTGGCCGGGCTGGGGAGTCGGTTGGGGTTGCTGCTGCTCATTGGCGCTCTTGAGCTCGCCTTCCTTCTTGTCTCCGGGAGTGGGCGACGGAGCAGGGGTTGGTGATTGGTTGGGTTGGTTGGGTTGCTTGGATTGATCGGACTGATCGGTCCGGTCCGACTTATCGGACTGATCTTTTTGCTGCTCGTCTTTCTTTTGCTGCTCGTCCTTTTGGTCTTTTGGGTCCTGTTTTTGTTGGTCCTTGTTTTCTTCGTTCTTTGAGTCTTTTTCGTCGTTCTTTTGCTGATCCTGCTTTTGCTGGTCTTTTTGATCCTGCGGCTTGTCTTGGTTATCTTGTTTGTCCTTTTTTTGATCTTTCTGGTCTTTCTGATCCTGGTTTTTTTTGTCCTGCTGTTTTTGTTGCTGCTCCTGCTTTTCGAGGTCCTCGAGGAGCTTTTTGGTGATGTCGCGATTTTGGGTGGCGATTTTGTTATCCGGGTTCAGGCGGAGGGTTTCTTCGTAGTGCTCGAGGGCATTTTTCCAATTGGTCTTCTTCGCCTCGTTCTCCTTGGCAGCCTCGCCTTTTCGAACAAGAGAATTGGCCAGATTGTAGGAGGCGTCCTCGCGAAGTTTTTGATCCTCCGAGAGGAGGGCGTCTGTGAAGTGCGCGATGGCTTTTTCAAAGTCGCCACCCTTGTAGGCGGCCGCTCCGGAGTTGAATTGAAGGGCTCTGGATGACGGCTGTTTCTTCAGTTGGTCCTGAAAGGCGGTGCCGGCTTTTTCGAAGTCGCCGTTTTTGTATTCTTCCAATCCCGACTGAGCCTGAACGCATGGGCAGAGTCCCAAAATAAATGCAGCGATTGTGGAGGCACGGCGGCGGCGGTCGCCCGGCAGGAGGGAAAGCATGAGACAGGCTGTCGCTGCGGCAAGCGGCCACTGGTAGCGTTCGACAGGTTGACGGGCGGTGAAAACCCCGGTCTCGCTGAGTTCCATCGGCTCGATGCCTTTTTGAAAAACCACGCGAGCCGCTTCAGGGCCGATGAGCGTAAAAAAACCACCCGTGGCGGATGCAATTTCCTTCAGTCGGGATTCGTCCAATTTCGATGTGACCGGCTTGCCGGCGGAGTCCCGCACAAAATCCGAGCGTCCGTCGTCTAGGCGGATCGGAATCAGCGATCCCTCGGGCGATCCAACGCCAACTGTAAAAATACGAATCCCCTCGGCCGCCGCTTGTTTGGCGGCAGCGATGCCATCCGCGTCGAGTTCCTCGCCGTCGGTCAGAACGACGAGAGCGCGGGTTTGTCCCTCGGCCTTTCCAAAAGCCTCCCGCGCGGCTGTGATGGCCGCCGCCATGTTGGTGCCGCCTTTGGGTATGACGGTAGTGTCCAACTCGTCGAGGGCATTGGTGACTGCGTTGTAGTCGAGCGTGAGTGGGGCTTGCAAAAAGGCCGAGCCGGCAAAGGCAACGAGTCCGATGCGATCGCCCTGCAGAAAGCGGACGAGGTCTTGGGTGAAAAGTTTCGCCCGAGCGAGACGCGTGGGCGTCATGTCCGTCGCGAGCATGCTGCGGGAAGTGTCGATCGCCACGATAACATCACGGCCTTTCTGCTTTGTTTCTTTTTCCAGAAATCCGTAGCGGGGCTGGGCCAGAGCCACGATGCCCAGAGCGATGGATGCCAGAAGCAGCGAAGCGCGCAATATGCGGCGCAATGGACTCACGGAGCCGGAGAGTTGATCCCGCAGACGCACTGCGACGATTTTGGCAACAAGAGCATGGCTGCGCCTGTGGGACCACACAAAGAGTCCCGCCATAAGCGGCAATACCAATAGGGCCCAGAGCCAATGCGGGGCGCCAAATGTCAGGGCAGTCGTCTCCATACGGTTTGGGAAAGCAGGATTTCAAGTGCCACACAGGCAATGCCGGGAATAAGGAACCACATGAAGAGATCTCGGTAGTGTGCCGTTTTTTCGACTTCCACCTTCGATTTCTCCAGTTTGTCGATCTCTCCGAAAATCGTGCGAAGCGAGTTGGTATCCGTAGCCCGGAAATACTGACCGCTCGTCATGGTCGCGATTTCTTGCAGCGTCTTCTCATCAAATTTGACCAACACATTCCGATAAACAGTT
>JBIKUM010000167.1:0-6959 GCA_044347585.1 Terrimicrobiaceae bacterium | reverse complement strand
CGCGAACTCGAAAAACGCGCCATTTTTGAAGCTCTCGACCGCGCCGCCCTCGAAGCAGGCTGGCGTTGCCGAATTCGAAATGCCACCGCCGGCGACCAATTTGACGCCCCCCCTGCGCTTCAATATCTCGAGGTGATCCGCAGTCTTATTTCCTCACGCGGAAAGCGTCGGTTTGTTTCTCGGCGTGGCTTTCCTTCATGTGGAAAGGGATGCCTTTAAGCCAGAGGCGGAGGGCCTGCCAGTGGATGAGGAGGACTTCATTCAGCCGGCCTTTATCAAGGAAAATGAAAGCAAGCAATTCACCGATGACTTCAAGACAGAGTATTTTTTCGAGCAGATGGGAAAAAAGAATTGTAATCCCCTCAATACCCTTCGATAGTTACCTCATCAAACCCGCCGCGCCTCTGCTTGCATGCGTAATTCGGCGGGTCTTTTTTTTGCACCCTGCCGTAGTCCTGATGAAAGAAAAATCTGCATGATTTATTCGAAGGAGGCACTGAGTCTAGAAGAGCAGGCAGATCAACTCATCGGCCGTGGATTGATCGCGGATCGGGATGAATTGATCGGGCGGCTGAAGGTGGTGAACTATTACCGCCTGAGCGGATACCTCTATCCCTTCCGAATTCAGGATGCGTCGGGAAAAGCGGGCGATACTTTTGAGCCCGGCACCAATCTGGAAACGGTATGGCGGCGATATAGCTTCGACCGGCGACTACGGATCATCCTGCTGGATGCGATAGAACGGATCGAGGTGGCTGTGCGCACGCGTTTCGTTTTTCACTTTGTTCAGGCTCACGGCCCATTTGGATACTTGAACGAAAAGAATCTTCCCGGCTTCAAGAAGCGCCCGCTTTGGAAGCGATGCTGGAGGAATCTCAAAGCCCTCGCCAAGCTGAGAGGGCTTGAGCGGCCTGACTATCAACAGTGGATCGGCAAGCTGCAGAACGAAAAGAAAAGGGCCAGTGACACCTTTGTGAAGCACTTCACAAAAACCTACGGGGATCACCACGAGCATTTGCCGCTCTGGATGGCTTGTGAATTGATGACCTGCGAGACAGCGCTCCAGCTGGCCTACGGAGTGGATCGGGATGTCCTCAAAAAAGCGGCAGCGGATTTCGGATTTCCCGACGAACAACTTCTCTCTTGGACCAAGGCCATCTTCACACTGAGAAATTCGTGTGCCCACCATGCCCGGGTCTGGAATCGGGCATTTGGCGTGAAGCCCTCGATCCCGGGGAAAAACAAAAATCCTAACTGGCATATCCGTCCCGGCTTCGCGCCAGAGCGAATCGGCCTTCAACTCACGGTGTGCTATCATTGGCTCGGGAAGCTCAGCTCAACAACCCGGTGGAGAGACAGGCTGTTCACTCTCTTTGATGAGTATCCCGAAATTCCTCTTGATGAAATGGGCCTGCCTGCGGGCTGGCGGACCCATCCGCTCTGGAACCCAAATTCATGAAACTCCACTTCGAGCCCAATCTTGATTACCAACTCCAGGCCATAGAGTCCGTCTGCGACCTCTTTCGTGGACAGGAGATTTGCCGCACGGAATTTACCGTCACGCAGGATGGCGTCGATACCCCACCGGCGACCAATTCGCCCGCCCCCTGCGCTTCAATCTTCAAAATTAGCCGCACAACCCCGGCACGCCTCCGACCAAAAATTTGGACGATCGTCCAAAAAAACTGCCCAACGAGTCTGGGAGCGGCTTGGCGGGTGCAAAAGAAATACGGGGCCGGGTTTTCACCTCGGCCCCGCATAAACTGACTTCGCGCGGTAGCGCGACTTAAGACTTAAAAATTAATTCTTAAAACTTCCTCTCACCTCGCCATGCGGCGAAGGAGGGCGTCGGCCATGTCTGCTGGTGTGGCTGCGACTTCGATGCCGGCGGCTTGGATCGCTTCGATCTTGCCTGCGGCTGTGCCTTTTCCACCGCTGACGATGGCGCCGGCGTGGCCCATGCGGCGTCCGGGAGGTGCTGTGGCTCCGGCGATGAAGGCTGCGACTGGCTTTTTGCAGTTTTTTCCAATCCACTCGGCGGCTTCTTCTTCGGCGGTTCCGCCGATTTCACCGATCATGATGAAGGCTTCGGTGCCAGGGTCGTCGTTGAACATTTTCACGACATCGAGGTGCGAGGTGCCGTTGATGGGGTCGCCACCGATGCCGACGCAGGTCGATTGACCGTGCCCACGGCTGGAAAGTTGCCAGACGGCTTCGTAGGTGAGGGTGCCGGAGCGAGAGACGACGCCGACTTTGCCTTCCTTGTGGATGTAGCCGGGCATGATGCCGATCTTGCAGGCACCGGGAGTGATGATGCCGGGGCAGTTTGGGCCGATGAGGCGGGATTTCGATTTCGCCATGGCGGCTTTGACTTTCATCATGTCGAGGACAGGAATGCCCTCGGTGATGCAGATGACGAGTTCGATTCCGGCATCCACCGCTTCGAGGATGGAGTCTGCCGCGCCTGCTGGGGGCACGAAGATCATGGTGGCGTTGCAACCGGTCTGTTTGCGGGCTTCGTAGGTGGTGTCGAAAACCGGGACCTTGCCTTCGAAAACCTCGCCGCCGCGGCCTGGAGTGACGCCGGCGACGACATTGGTTCCGTATTCCATGCAAGACTTGGCGTGAAAAGCGCCCGACTTGCCGGTGATTCCCTGAACGAGCAGGCGTGTGTTTTTATCAACGAGAATGGACATGGTTTTGAGAGGTTAGGCTGCGGCTGCTACGACTTTTTGTGCGGCGTCGGCGATATCGGTCGCCGCTGTGAGTTTGAGTCCGGAGTCGGAGAGGAGTTTCCGGCCAGCGTCGACATTGGTGCCTTCGAGGCGCACGACGAGCGGGACGGGGAGGTTGACGGCCTTCACGGCATTGATGATGCCCTGAGCGATGACATCGCACTTCATGATGCCGCCGAAAATATTCACCAGAATGGCTTTCACGCGGCTGTCAGCGACGAGGATTTTGAAGGCCTCTGTGACCTGCTGCTCGCTGGCGCCACCGCCCACATCGAGGAAGTTAGCGGGTTCGCCGCCGTGGTGTTTGATGATATCCATCGTCGCCATGGCGAGGCCTGCGCCGTTCACGAGGCAGGCGATGTTTCCATCCAAGCCGATGTAGCTGAGGCTGTGCTTGGAGGCTTCGACCTCGCGTGGGTCTTCTTCCTCGATGTCGCGGTAGGATTGGACATCCGGGTGGCGGAAGAGGGCGTTGTCGTCGAAATTGAATTTCGCATCGAGAGCGAGGACTTGGTTGTCCTTGGTGATGACGAGAGGGTTCACCTCCACCATCGAGCAGTCGCGGGCGATGAAAAGTTTGTAGAGGTTCTCAAAAAGCGTCGCGGCATTTTTGAGGAGGGCGGTCGGAATGCCCAGCATCTTGGCGAGTTTGCGCGCTTCGTAGGGCTGAAGGCCGATGAGCGGATCAACGGGCAGATGGAAAATCTTCTCGGGAGTATGCTCGGCGACGGCTTCGATATCCACGCCGCCTTCGGTGCTGGCGACGATGACCGGGGCGGAAATGGCCCGGTCGATCAGGATGGCAAAGTAGAGTTCTTTTTGAATTTCGACCGATTTTGCGATGAGCACCTTGCGGACGATGCGGCCGTCTTCGCCGGTTTGGTGGGTCACGAGAGTTTCACCGAGCATTTTGGAGGCGGTGTCACGAATCTCGGCGGGCGTTTTGCAAAGATGAACGCCGCCTTTGAAGCCGTTTTTAAATGTCCCCTTGCCGCGGCCGCCGGCGTGAACCTGGGCTTTGATAACGAGGTCTTGAGTGTTCAAGGAAGCAGCGATTTTCTCGGCTTCCTCCGGCGTTGAGGCAACTCCACCGGGGCTGTTGGCGACGCCGAACAGGTCGAGGAGTTCTTTGGCTTGGTATTCGTGGATATTCATCTGGCGGTTTGGAAAGCGCGGAGGATAGCCACTCCCGAGCCATTTCGGCAATAGCGCAGAGATTTTAAATTTCTATGCAGTGCCGACGACGGACTCCATTTTATCCAGCGCCTTGTCCAAAGCGTTCTGCGGATGGATCCGACCTGCCAGTCGCGAGGCTGCGTTGGTGGCGGCTGGTGTTTTCAAAAGCTTGTGCAGCTTGGCGGCGAGGTTCCGGGCGGTGATCGAACTGCGGCTTAAAATCTCGGCCACACCAAGCCGGCGCAAGCGGGCGGCGTTATCCGGTTGATCGAAGGAGTAGGGGATGACCACCGAGGGGAGGCCTGCCTTGAGTGCCTCGGCGCAGGTTCCGATGCCGCCTGCGTGAACGATGGCGCAGGCCTGTGGAAGGATGGAATGCAACGGGGCGTAGCTCACAGCCAATATGGACTCTGGCAGATTCTGAGGCACGGCGGCGTTCCGTCCGGTGAGGAGAATCGCCCTGCGCCCGAGCATTTGCGCGGCTTCCGCAGCGGCCTGGTAAAAGGATGGCTCGAAATGCGCAACGATCGAGCCGAGCGTGAAAACCACGGGCGGGCTACCGCATTTTAAAAAATCCCGCACCACTTCGACATCCCCACCTTGATGATAAAATGGAAAACCAGCCTGCACTGTTTTCTTAGGCCAGTCGGGCTGCGGGGCTGCGAGAAAGTCGGGAAACATTGCCAGCGTGCCAAAGGGAGAATGCTTGGCGTCAAAAATCGGATTCGCCCCAGCGGGCAGTCCCAGCGAGCGGCGAAATCGATAATACCCGCCGGCCCACATGCGTCCCTCGATGCGTCCAAAACAATACGCGAGACGGTGCAGCCAGGGACCCAAATGCCGGAATTTGTGCAACCAAGGCGCTGGCGCCAGCACACAGGGGTCGGTGGCGGAGAGCAGCGAGGTCGGTGCCAGAACGACATTCAGCCATGGGATTTTCTCATCCGCCGCCACGATTGGTGCCGTGTAAAGCAACTCGCCCACGACCAGCAAATCCGCTCCCCGAGCCGCGCCACACAAGTCTTCATGGGTTGCGGCGACATCCGCAAAAATCATGTCCCGCAGCAAACGCCGTGGGCCGCGTTTCAAGTCGAAGTAATAGGCAAGCGACTCCGCGTCCTCCGGAATCTCAGGACGGAGCGGGTGAAACTCCACGCCGGCCCGCTCCACATTCGCCGCATAGCCGGGAGCGGCGGCCACGACGACATCATGCCCGCGATCCCTGGCGGCGCAGGCCATCGCGAGCATGGGATGCAAATCCCCAAGAGATCCGATGGATGCGAAAGCCAGCCTCATTGGACTTATCCTTGGTTCGCCAAAGGAGAAACAGCAAGGTTCGATGTGAATCGCATTAATTGAGACGCAATCTCAATAATTGACGCCTCACGCGAGTCTCGTAAGGTGTTTGCGATGTTTGGTGATTTGTCCAAAGCCATTTTAATCGTCGAGGCATGAAGCGCACGCTCGACAGCCTGCCGGTGGGAAGTTCCGCCCGCATTGAGGAAATCCTGTCCGATTGCGACCGCGCGAATCGCATGGCCACGCTGGGCTTCATTCCCGGTCGCAAGGTCAAGGTGACCCGTTTCGCGCCGCTTGGCGACCCGATCTCCGTCGAAGTCGAAGGTCAGGAAATCAGCCTCCGCCGGGCCGAGGCGCGCATTATTCAAGTCCACCAGATCGCCGAATGAACGAGCCGGTCAATCAGACACCGAAACTGCGGCAAGGCCGCCCGCTGGTTGCCCTCGTGGGAAATCCCAACACGGGAAAATCCACCCTTTTCAACCGCCTCACCGGCCTACGCCAGCACATTGCGAACTATCCCGGCATTACGGTGGAAAAAAAATCCGGTCTCCTTCGCGTGGGCAATATAGATGTCGATCTGCTCGATCTCCCGGGTTGCTACAGTCTCACAGCCGTCTCAAACGACGAACGGGTGGTCATGGATGTGCTCGGAGGGCGGCGGGGCCTGCAGAAGCCAGACCTTCTGGTTTTTGTCCTTGATGCGACAAATCTCAAACGCAACCTGCTTCTTGTCTCGCAGTGTGCGGAATTGGGTATTCCCGCCCTGATCGCTCTGAACCAGTGCGACGCCGCCAAGCGCAATGGTATTCGCATCCATGTCGATCTGCTGGCGCAGCGGCTTGGTGTGCCGGTGGTCGAAACCATCGCCACTCGCGGGAATGGTTTGGAGGATTTGAAAAAGGCCATCGTTTCCGCGCTGGATGCGCCTTCTGTCCTGCCGAAAATCCATTGGCCGGAATGCATCACCCACGGCTGCGGTCTTCTCCGCGCAGGTCTTCAGAGCGCGGGAAGCGGCGAGCTCAGTCAAGCCGAGGCGCTGCGTGTCCTTTTCGATAGCGACAGTGTTTTCACCTGTGGCGTGAGCGACAAAACCTGCGTTCGAAAGTTGCTCGATACTGCGCACAAGGAAATCCGTGAGTCGGGCCTGAATCCAGGCTCTGCCGAGGCTGTGATCCACTATCGCCACCTGGAATCGCTTCTGGACGGCGTGGTCGAGGCCAGCGGACCAATCGCCCGCTCGCATGACTCCATCGACGCCCTCCTGCTCAACCGCGTCTGGGGAACGCTGATTTTTCTCGGTGTGATGTATGTCGTCTTCCAGAGCCTCTACTCCTGGGCCGGGCCGCTGATGGATCTGATCGATGCCGGCACATCGGGCGCGCAGGATTTTATTCGTCCGTTCCTCACGACCACCCCGGCGCTGCAGAGCCTATTGTGCGACGGCATCATTGCCGGAGTCGGCGGCGTGTTGATTTTTCTTCCTCAGATTTTGATTCTGTTTTTCTTCATCACGTTGCTTGAGGACACCGGCTACATGGCCCGCGCCGCATTCCTTGTGGACAAGCTTTTCAGCTGGTGCGGGCTCAACGGCCGCAGCTTCGTGCCGCTCCTATCGAGCTATGCCTGTGCGATTCCTGGCGTGATGGCCACCCGCACGCTCAGCGATCCCAAGGCCCGTCTCACGACGATTCTTATGGCTCCGTTCATGAGCTGTTCGGCGAGGTTGCCGGTTTACATTCTGCTCAT
>JBIKUM010000166.1:0-6967 GCA_044347585.1 Terrimicrobiaceae bacterium | reverse complement strand
AATCCGGGGTGCGTAATACATGATCACATTGATGCCTGTGAGTTGCTGGATGACTTGCAGGCCGATGCCGAGTGCGATGGCGCGGCGGAAGTTTGAGTTCTGGGAGAAAAGTTGCCACCCGCTTTGCTTCACGGCCGAACTTTCCTCGATCTCTTTGATCTCGGCAGCGATTTCCGCGTCGCCCAGTTTCATCTTGCGGAAGACATCCTTCGCCTGGTTGTGGAATCCATTCAGGAAAAGCCATCGCGGACTCTCCGGAAGCGAAAGCACACCGAGAAACATAATGCCTGCAGGAATGGCGATGACTCCCAACATCACACGCCAGTGGCCTCCCGTCTGGCCTCCGAAGGTCGCGTAGGTGGCCAACCAAGTGTCAGCGAGAAATGCAATCAGGATGCCGATGGTGATCATCAATTGATACATCGAGATCATCGATCCCCGCACCGATTGGGGAGAGATTTCCGAAAGGTAAAGCGGTGCGGTGAACGAGGCCACGCCCACACCGATCCCCAGAAGGAAACGCGCACCAATGAGGAAATTCTCGTCAGGCGAGAAGGCGCATGCCAACGAACCCGCCACAAAGACCACCGCGCTTACTAGAATCGTCTTCCTGCGCCCGAATTTTGAGGAGAGAAAACCACTCATCAGCGTGCCGGCCACCGCACCCCAGAGCAGGGCGCTCACGATGAACTCCGCGCGCGAGTCGGCTTGCAGGGGATTCAACTCCGAGAGGAAATCTTTTTTAATGAAATCCAGCGCGCCGGAGATCACTCCGACATCAAGGCCGAAAAGGAGCCCGGCCAGTGCGGCGGTGAACCCTATGAAATAAACAACGAAGCTGATTTTACGAGGGGTTGCAGGATTGGACATAAGGGATGGGAGAGGTTACGGCACAAACTTACTTGTTTTTTTAAAGAAATAGCAACGACAACGGCGGGATTTTTATCAGCAAAGGATTAAAATTTCGCTCTCCCCGCACGGAAAATTTGAACTCTTGCGACTTTGCATTACATTACGCGCCTTATGAACGATTTCAACCGCTCACCCGCCCGTATTCTTGTTCCTGTTGCCATTCTGCTCATAGGAGCATTTGCCATTTTGTCATCTATGTCGGTGGTCGTTGAGAGCGGCAATGTAGGAGTGGTGACGACTTTGGGAGCCGTGCAGCCAAATGCGCTTCCGGAGGGGTTCCATCTCAAGAAGCCTCTCGTTGACCAAGTCCACCAAATCGATATCCGCCTCACCGCGAGCCATGCGCAAGCCACCGCCGCTTCGAAGGATCTCCAATCCGTCTCCACACAGGTGACGATGCAGTATTCGCTCAACGGCGCTTTGGCCCCGCTCATCTATCAGCGCATAGGCACGCTCAAAAAAGTTTCCGCCTCGCTCGTGGAGCCTGCCATCCAAGAGTGCGTGAAAGGCGTCACGGCCAAGTTCACTGCTGAGGAGTTGGTGACGAAACGCGAAATCGTGAAGCAACAAATCCAGGATGCGTTGGGCAATTTTTTCAACGGCACCCTCCGCGAAAAGGGGCTGGAAAACGCCATCACCATCGCGAATCTGGCCATCACGGACTTCGAATTCTCGCCGGAATTCAACCGCGCCATTGAGGCCAAGGTGAAGGCCGAGCAAATGGCCCTGCAGGCGAAAAACGAAAAAATCATGCGCGTCACCCAAGCCGAAGCGAGCGCCGAGGAGCGCAAGCTCGCCGCATCCGCCGAAGCTTTCTCCACCGAGGTGCAGTCCAAGGCCCGCGCCGACGCCATCCAGCGCGAGGCCCTCGCCCTCAAGCAAAGTCCCGAAATCATCCAGCTCCGCTCAATCGAAAAATGGGACGGCGTCCTGCCACGCATCAGCGGCGGCGGTGTCGTGCCTTTCCTGAATGTGGGCGAATTTCAGGGTGCAGCGCCCGCAGCGCCTCCACGCTGAGCGTGCGCCCGCAGGGAGGGCCATCCTCCGGCATGGCCCATTCTTCAGCCGCGAAGCGGCGTCTGAGGGGCGTGGTTCTGGCGGTTTTATGCGGGAAGGTGTCTGGTAGTCATTCCTCGCCATCCGTGATGGAAATTTGGGCCATGCGGGACGATGGCCCTCCCATGGAAGGCGCGCGATGAGCGCTCTTGCACAGACAAAATTTGAACACTTTTACCCGCTCTTTACACTGTGGCCTGCATGAACATGACGGCGGAATTTTTCCAACGCGATCCCGTGACTTGTGCGCGCGAGATGGTCGGCTGCGAGCTGGTTTGGAACGGTTGCGGGGGCGTGATTGTGGAGACCGAGGCTTATTCCGTATTGAACGATGAGGCGTGCCACACTTTTTCCAGACCGTCGTCGCGGGAGTTTGTGACGCGAATGCCGGCTGGCGCTGCGTATGTGTATTTGAACTACGGCGTGCACTGGCTCCTGAACTTTCTGGTTAGGGGTGGGAGCGAGGATGGCTTTGTTTTGATTCGTGCTCTGGAACCGACGCGGGGAATCGAGGAAATGACCCGTCGTCGCAACATGACGACCCTCAAAAATCTCTGCTCCGGGCCGGGCAAACTCACCCACGCCTTGGGGATTGATGGGGCTTTTCATGGGCGGAACCTCTTGTCGGATCCAGATGCCTCGTTGCGGCATCCGAGCGCTGCGCCCAATGTCCAAGCCTGCACGCGCGTTGGCATAACGCGCTCGGCGGATTTCCCGTGGAGGTTTGTGGCTGCTGGCAGCCGGTTTCTGAGCGTTCCTGCGGATCGGAGTCTGTAGGGAACGCGAAAAAAATCAGGCGGTGAGGTGTTTTTGGACCTCTGCGCTGATCGTGCGTCCATCGGCGCGGCCTGCGGCTTTTTCGGTGACGAGTTTGATCACCGCTCCCATTTCCTTGCGGCTGGTGGCGCCGGTTTCCGCGATGGCGGCTTGGACGAGTGCGGTGACCTCCTCTGCTGAGAGAGGCTGGGGAAGGTAGTTGTTGAGAATTTCGATCTCAGCTTTCTCGGTGGCTGCCATTTCAGGGCGTCCGCCCTTTTCAAAGGCCTCGATCGAGTCTTGGCGCTTCTTGACTTCTTTACGAACGATGGCGAGTGCATCGGCGTCGTCGAGTGTGCTGCCGGCTCCGCCTTTCTCGATGGCGGAGTTCATGAGGGCGGTTTTCAGCATGCGGAGGACGCCGAGTTTTGCCGACTCGCGTGCGAGCATGGCGGCTTTGATGTCTTGGTTGATTTGGTCTTGGAAGCTCATTGGAAGTTTTAAGTTTTAGAAATTAAGTTTTAAGTTTGGCAGGGTCGGTGCTTATCGCGGGGTATGTGGGCTTGAGCCTGAAGACATCAATCGCGGCGGAGATGTTTTTGATTGGTGTAGGAGTTTTGGATGATGTCGAAGATGCGCTGGGCTGGGAGCACGCGGGTGCTGAAGCAGTCGAGGTTGCCATCCGCTCCGACCACGGCGATGGCGAAGCCTTCGGGCACTTCGTAGGCGGTGGCTGTGCCGGGACCGTCGGGCACGGTGAGGAACGGGATGTTTGAGCGGATGATGTCTTGCTCGCCTGAAAAGGCGGCGACGCAGAGAAGTTTCTCGGCGGCGAAGCGGGCGTAAATTTTCTGGAGCTGGCCGACTTGGGAGCGGAAGGACCATTGGCGTGGGCTGTTGGCGATGACAAGAACCACGGGTTGTCCGCGCAGGTTTTTGAGAGGCTTGGCGGAGCCGGTCGAGTCAGTCCAAGTGAAGGCAGGAGCTTCACGAACGACTTCGGCTTGAAGTGGGAGGGCGAGGCAGAGCGCCGCAAGGAGAGCGGTGATGGCTTTCATATTTTCATCAATTCCGCCTCTTTTGCGGCAGTGTGTTTGTCGATATCTGCAACAAAGCGGTCGGTGAGTTTTTGGACCTCGCCCTCGGTGTCCCGGAGTTCGTCTTCGCTCATCTTGCCGTCCTTTTGAGTTTTCTTTGCGGCATCCATCGCACTGCGGCGGCTGGAGCGCACGCGCACGCGGGATTCCTCGGCGATGCCTTTCACGGTTTTGGCCAAGTCGCGGCGGCGTTCTTCGGAGAGTTCGGGAATCGGGAGGCGGATGAGTTTGCCATCCACCGCTGGATGAATGCCGATGCGGGATTCATTGAGGGCGCGCTCGATGTCGCGGACCGTGGTGCCATCGAAGGGCTGGATCACAAGCAGGCGGGGTTCCGGCGCGGTGATGAGTGCGAGTTGTTTGAGTTTCATCGTGGAGCCGTAGGCTTCGACATCGATGTTCTCCACGAGGGCTGGGGAGGCTTTGCCGGTGCGGATGGCGGCAAACTCTTGCGTCATGAAGGCCACGGCTTTTTCCATGCCCTCCTCGGCTTCAAAAAGGATTTCTTCGATACTCATGGTGGCTATTCGGATTTTTCGGAAACAAGGGTGCCCACTTCCTCGCCGGCGATCGCCAGGCGGATGTTGTCGGGCTTGTTCATATCAAAAACGATGATCGGCATTTTGTTGTCCATGCAGAGGCTGAAGGCCGTGGAGTCCATCACTTGAAGGCGGCGCGAGAGGGCCTCCGAGTAGGTGATGTGGGTGAAACGCTTGGCGTCCGGGTTTTTTACGGGATCCGAGTCGTAGATGCCATCGACTTTTGTGGCTTTCAAAATGACCTGTGCCCCGATCTCTGCGGCCCGGAGGGCGGCGGTGGTGTCGGTCGAGAAAAAGGGATTTCCAGTGCCTGCGACAAAGATCACGACACGGCCCAGCTCGAGATGGCGTGTGGCACGGCGGACGATGAACGGTTCGGCGAGGTTCTGCATTTCGATGGCCGTTTGGACCCGGACCTCGACGCCTTGGGCTTCGAGGGCGGCCATGAGGGCGAGGCCGTTGATGACTGTGGCCAGCATGCCCATGTAGTCGGCCGTGGTGCGGTTCATGCCGCGGTGGCTGGCTGTAAGGCCGCGCCAGATGTTGCCGCCGCCTATGACGATGGCCAGTTCGACTCCAAGTTTGCGGGCTTCCGCGACCTGTGAGGCGATTTTTTGGACGACTTCGGGGCTTATGCTGTCGCGGCTTCCTGGCTCGCGGAGAACCTCTCCGCTGAGTTTGAGCACGACCCGTTTGTAGCGGACATGGGATGTTTGGGACATGGGCGAGTGCCCACATAGAACCGCATCAGGGCTCCGGAGAAAAGGATAAATCAAAACGCGCGCCTGGAGTCAGCGGAAACCCCCGCAGAAATTCGGCGATGGGCAGGCGCTTTCGGCCTTCGAGTTGCACACTCAGAAGCCTCAGGGAGCCCGCAGCGCAGGCGACCACAAGAGAGTCGGCATCCGCTTGCAGCACACTGCCGGGAATGCCCGAGGCAGGATCTTCGATTGCGGAGTGGACTTTCAAAACATGACCCGAAATGCGGGCAAATGCTCCCGGCCATGGCGACATCGCCCGCACCCGCAGGGCGAGCTCCGATGCGGGACGGGTCCAATCCAGAAAGCCATCCGCTTTTTTCAATTTCGGCGCGTAGGTTGCTTTTCCCGGGTCTTGAGGCGTGCGGGGCGCGTTGCCCGCCGCCAGAAGATCCAAGGCTCGGAGAAGGCATGGAGCGGCGAGAGTAGCCAGTCGGTCATGGAGTTCGCCGGTTGTCTCCTGCGGGCCTATTTCCAGAGATTCCTCAAGCAGGACATTCCCCGTATCGAGGCCCTCGTCCATATACATCACAGTCATTCCTGTGATGGCATCCCCCGCGAGGATTGCTGCATGGATCGGCGACGCACCGCGATGGCGGGGTAGGATCGAGGCGTGGAGATTGAGGCAGCCGAGGCGTGGCAATTCCAGGACAGACTTTGGGAGAATCTGACCATAGGCCACGACCACCATGACATCCGGCTTCAGACTCCGTAGCATTTCCAGGGATGCCGCATCGCGGAGTTTCGGAGGTTGGTGCAGGGGAATACCGCGTTCCACGGCCAGCTGTTTGATCGCCGAGGCGCGTGGCTTCAAGTCACGACCGGCAGGCTTGTCGGGCTGGGTGATGACGCCAGGCACTTCGTATTTTCCCAAGTCGAGGAGGGCCTTCAAGGCGGGGAGTCCGATCTCCCCGGTGCCGCAAAAAACAACGCGCATCATTTTTAGAATCCCAGTCGTGAAGTGGCTGCCTGCCGCGCCATGTGCGCGCGGGACATCATGAGTTCCCCGGCCGTGACCTCGCGCTTGCCGAGGGATGAGGCGCAGCCGGTGCAGAGGTAGTCGTAGATTTCCTTGTCGGGCAGGACGAGAAGAAGCTTCTCGCGCACCGGCATGGCGGTGGCGCATTTCTTGCAATAGAGCGACGAGGCGCGAAGGCTTTCAAATTGCTGCATGGGTCAGGCGGGTTTCAGGTGGTTGGTTTCATTCACACTAAATCCACCTGTCTTCTCGATCAACCCTCGCGGCGCGCTCCGAATCGCGATTGTGCTTGCCAGACCAGTATCGAATTGGTTTTTCGAGGGCCTCATTTAAAACTCACCATGTCCGACACAACCATTCTTTCCATTCGCGCCCGCCAAATCCTCGATTCACGCGGCAATCCCACCATCGAAGCCGATGTCGAACTCGCCGGCGGAGCCATTGGCCGTGCAGCAGTTCCCAGTGGCGCCAGCACCGGTGAGCACGAGGCGGTCGAACTTCGTGATGGAGATAAAGCCAGCTACCTCGGTAAAGGCGTGACCAAAGCCGTCGCAAATGTTTCCAAGCTTCTCACTCCCGCTCTGATCGGCCTCGACGCCGCAGATCAGGTCTCGGTCGATAAAACCATGCTCGCAGTGGACGGCACGCCGACCAAAAAGAAAGTCGGAGCCAACGCCATCCTCGCCGTCTCCCTCGCGACCGCGAAGGCCGCTGCCGCACAGATCGGCCAGCCTCTTTACAAATACCTCGGTGGACCCAACGCCAAGGTGCTTCCCGTGCCGATGATGAACATCCTCAACGGCGGCGCGCACAGCGATGCTCCGATTGATTTCCAGGAGTTCATGATCGTGCCAAAAGACTTCCCGACCT
>JBIKUM010000164.1:0-6979 GCA_044347585.1 Terrimicrobiaceae bacterium | reverse complement strand
AATAACCACCGCCATCGAGAGACTGGCATTCGCGGTGAGAGGAAAAAACTTGTTGATTTCCTTCATGTCACGAATGCGAAAAACGGCGAGGCCCACAGCAAGTCCGTGCACGATGGCGGGAGCCAGGCAGACGAGCGCCATCCACCACTGGAGGAGGCCGTCGCGCCAGAGCCAGAAAGGAACCACACATGGAGCAAAGAGGCAGAAGGCAATCTCCCAGCGGGCGAAATCGGCACCGAAGCGCACGGCGAGGGTTTTTTTATTTGAGAGGAGGTCGGACTCGCGATCCCGCAGGTTGTTCAGCGCGATCAAGACGACCGAGTAAAATCCCGGCACGGTGCCGAGAAGGAGGGATGTCGTGGAAAATTCCTTCGCCTCGACAAAATAGGTTCCGGAAGTCGCCACCAGGCCAAAAAACAAAAAGGTGAAAACATCCCCCAGGCCCAGGTAGGCGAGCGGAAAGGGACCGGCGGTGTAAAGGATACCGCAGAGAATCGAGACGATTCCAATGACGGCAACCGGCCATCCCGCCCGGGCGATGAGGCACAGCCCGGCAAGGCAGGCTACGGCGAAACAGATCAACATTCCCAAAAAGACGGTCTGCGGCTTCAAAAGGCCGCTTGATGTGACCCTCACCGGGCCAAGGCGATCAGCGCGATCGGCACCTTTTTTTGCATCCCAGTAATCATTCGCCAGGTTTGTGCCGATCTGGATAAAGACCGCCCCGACAAATGCGAGAAAGGCGGCGACTCCATCACCAAGGCCCCGGGAGTAGGCGAGCGCCGTCCCGAGCAGCACCGGTGAGATCGACGCGAAGAGGGTTTTCGGCCGACTGGCCATCACCCATGCCTTGAGGGGACTTGGTGCAGCGGCGCTCACGGACGCTTGGGAAATTTCCCGAAGTCGGGTTTGCGTTTTTCGACAAAAGCATTTCTCCCCTCCTGGCCCTCTTCGGTCATGTAGTAGAGCAAAGTGGCATTGCCGGCCAGTTCCTGTAGCCCGCTTTGGCCATCGCAATCGGCATTGAGCGCCGCTTTGAGGCAGCGGATGGCGAGCGGCGACTTTTCAAGGATCTCGCGGCACCATTTCACGGTTTCGATTTCGAGTTCCTCGTAGGGAACGACGGTGTTCACGAGTCCCATCTCGAGCGCCTGCTTGGCGTCGTAAGTGCGACACAAAAACCAGATCTCGCGGGCTTTTTTTTGACCAACGATCCGCGCCAGATAGCTTGCGCCGAATCCGCCGTCGAACGAACCCACGCGGGGACCGGTTTGCCCGAACTTGGCATTCTCGGCAGCAATCGTCAGGTCGCACATCACATGAAGCACATGTCCACCGCCGACAGCCCATCCCGCCACCATGGCGATGACTGGCTTCGGGCAGGTGCGGATCTCCCGTTGAAAATCCAGCACATTCAAACGCTCCACTCCCCCCGCATCAGAATACCCAGCGTCGCCACGGATTTTTTGGTCACCGCCGGAGCAGAAAGCCAACTCGCCTTCGCCAGTTAAAATAACGACGCCAATCGAGGAGTCATCCCGCGCGTCCTGCAGCGCCTTGCGCATCTCATCCACCGTGAGCGGGCGAAATGCATTCCGCCGCTCGGGGCGATTGATCGTAATCTTGGCTATGCCCTCTGCTTTTTCGTAGCGGATATCCTCAAATTGCAACGCGGCCTTCCAATCGAGTGCTGATTTCATGAACAAAACGCTATCGCGATGCCCGCCCTCGGCCAATGAAATCCTATTCCAATCTCACGCGCGGATCGACAACGGCGTAGAGAAGGTCCGAGATCAAATTTCCAAAAAGCACGAGTGCGGCCACGATGAAATTGAGGGCAACGAGCGTTGGATAATCCCGCTCCAGCACGGCCTCGTAACCCAGACGCCCCATGCCAGGATAGGCAAAGATGGTTTCAACGATCACCGAGCCGCCGATGAGGGCGGGGAGAAGTCCTCCGATACCGGTGATGAGTGGACGAATGGAATTTCTGAGGGCGTGTTTGTAAAAAATCGTATCCTCATCGAGTCCCTTGGCGCGTGCGGTGCGCACATACCCTTCGCGCAGGGTTTCGAGCATGCTGGCGCGGACATAGCGTGACTGCACAGCGATGCCGCCAAGCGAGAGAATGGTCGCTGGAAGCGCAATATGCCAGATACGGTCGAGGCAGAGCGCGAAGGCATTTGGAAAGGCAATGCCGTAGGATTGCGTTCCCAGCACTGGCACGGCGGCGTATTTCACCAGTCCAATGAGAGCCAGATTTGCGATCCAAAAAGTCGGCACGGCAATGAAAACAAATACCCCGAACGAGGTCAGGGTATCCGCCGGAGTTCCCGCATACCGCGCGCAGAAGACACCGATCAGAAGGCCAAATGTGAGAGACAAGGTGATGGCGGCGACATTTAGCAAAACCGTTGCGGGAAGGCGTTCGGCGATCCTTGCCAGCACAGGGCGGTCGTCCTTGATGCTGCGAAGCTCGCCTGTGAAGAGATCCCTCATGTTGAGCCAGTATTGCTCGTAAAGCGGCCGGTCGAGATGGAATTTCTTGCGAAACATTTCCTTCACCTGCGGCGTGATCTTCGGGTTGAGTTCCCCCCACGGATAAGGGCTGCCCGGAGCCAGCGTGATCATGAAAAACGATACGAGGCTGATGCAAAAAAGGAGCAGCACACTGACGAGCGAGCGGCGGATGAGGAAGTTCAGCATGGGATGCGACCACAGACTATGATGGACGGGTCATCCGTGTCAAAAATCCCTGCCATTTACTGAAAAAGAGCGCCTTGATGAAAGAAGCGGCAGGGATTACAAACATTCATGGCACGCAAACGCAAATCCCCTCCGCGCGCAGGTTGGCTCGTTGGACTCATCATATGCGGTGTTCTTTTGTTTGCAGGTTTTCACCTGCTGAGCTCCAAGGAGGACAACTCCACCCGAACGACACCACCGCTGGATGTCCAGTCCTACCTCGCGAGCGCCAATAGCCTACGGGGAAACATCTACAAACTCGAAGGAACCGTCTCCGAATCCCTTGCCTGGTCTCCGGATTCCGGTCGCCTGATCGCTGTAGAGACCGATGAAAACATCATCCCAGTCCTCGTCACGCCGGAGTTCCAATCGATGAATATCCAAAAGGAACAGAAGTTGGTTTTCATTCTGGAAGTGGATGAGAAGGGAATCCTTCGCACACGAAAGGTCACGAAATCATGAAATCCCTCCTCACAACCTGCGTTGCCATTTCATCAATCGCCCTAACAGCATCAGCGCAAGATAGGGCACTTGGAGACTCGCAGGCCGCCACCGGCGGTGCCCGACCTCCCCAAATGAACGAAGGCTTCATCGGGCGGGATGTCCCGGCCTTCGACCCCGGCAGCGAGGTGATGAGCTACGACGGGAAGCTTTGGAACATTAACAACAACCGTTTATTCCGAGCGCGCTTTGAGAAATACCTCAATGCGCCTGCGGCCACCGACAGGGCGGATGTGGCCTATCGCGAGACGATTGATCGCATTCTGGACCTTCTTGCGCCGGGCAACGCCACCAAGCAAAACATCAACTCGGCTTTTTTGCTCCTCAAGAAGGCATCCGAATACAAGGACGACGCGAACCTGTGCCGAACCATGTCCGATGCGATCTATGCGGCTCAAACAAGTCTTGCCACCATTGAAAAGCTCAAACGGGAGAATGCAACTCTTGAGAAGCAGCGCTCCTCCGCGGAGTGGAACAGGGAAATGGCGGCGAAAAATTCGAACCTTGGGATTTCGACAAGTTCGAAGGACACGGATGTGGCCAAGGAGAATCAAAAAATCGAACGCGACGCCAGATTGGCCACCGCCAGTCGCGAACTTTCCGATGTGGCCCAGACGATCGAGAACAACAAACTCCGCATCGCAGCCATCGAGATCAACACGAAGGGGCATCTCCAGGCACTCATCATGCAGTATTTCGCCACGCGCCGCTTCGAGCATGTCATCATAGCGAACCGTTTTTACCGCGCGATCTACACCGATGGAGACAACTCAATCGCCATCTACAAAAAGATGGTCGACTCCCTGCCGACCAACAAGGACGCAGGCCAGGCGAAGATCACAGGGGAATTGAATCCTCAAATCTCGGCCACTGCAGGTGTCATGGACCATGATGCCGCCGTCGGAGCCGGCGGGGGAGGAAACGGGACGAATGTGAACATCTACAACGGAACGCCGACGGCAAGGTCTGGAAGCTCGTTCTCCGCCAAAGGCGCCAAACTTGGAATTGAGAATTTCGGCATCGAAAGCCTCACCGGAGGCGCAGCCAGCGCTGCGCAGACGATCAGCAAACTCGTCAGCTCATTGAGCCAGATCGACAGCCTCGCCAATGAGGCGATCCGCGACATCAACGAAGGCGTGGAAGCCTACAAGTTCCTTCTGGATCAAGGCGAACTGCAGAGTGCCACCGAGCGACTCGCGGAAACATTCGCCCTCGGCGAATACATGCCCAGCGTGAGGTTGCTGCCGAGGGAGGCAAAACGGCGCGCGCTGGAATACTCCCAAAAAACCAACGAGCTTCTGGCCGCCTTGGAAGTGAACGACCTCACTCGCGCCGAGAAGTTGGTGAACGAAATCGAGGGTATGGCCAAGGATTTCGACACCAGCAAACCACTGGCCAAAATTGAAACCGCGAAAACTATCAGCGCGATGCATCTGGCCAAGGCCCGGAATGCCGCCGTCTCGGGGGACAAGTCCGCGATGGAGGCCGAACTCCGCTCTGCGGCTCAAATCTGGCCCCGCAATCCCGCCCTTGCCGAGGTGGGGAACACGATTTTCACGCAGTCGGATGTTCAGCAGCAGGCGATGAATGATTTTGACCGCCTGCTGAGCCAGAAAAACCACCGCCAGATTTACAACGACAAATTGCGCTTCATTGCTGCGGCCGCCATGTATCCCGAGAAACAAAAAGAGCTCAACGATGTCCTCCAGCGCATGGCCGCTGTTGAAGGAGCTATTTTGAAGGCGCAAGAAATCGCAGGACGCGGCGACCCGGCAGGAGCTTGGGAGAGCGTGCAGGCAGCGCAAAAAGAATTTCCCGACGACAGCGAATTGAACCAACTCCGGGCGACCCTGACCACCCAGGCGGCGGATTTTGTTCAGACACTCGCCAAGGCCGAGGCATTGGAGAACCAAGACCAACCCGGCGCATCTCTGGCTTGGTATTTGCAGGCACGGAAAAAATATCCCGCCAGCACCTTCGCCCGCGCGGGCATAGAGCGCCTCAGCGCGAAGGTCCTGCCTGATGCCAAGTAAGACCCAGTTTTCATGAAGCAAAAAATCCTGCTCGTTGATGGACACAGCATTATTTTCGACTGGCCGGACCTCGCTGCCATGCATGCCCGCAACACCGCTGCTGCACGGGAGGAACTGGTTAAGAGACTCACCGGATTGCAGGACAACACAGAGTGGACGGTTGCCGTGGTTTTCGATGGCAAAGGCGTGAAGGCCTCGAGCGATGGCACCCCGCATGGGATTGCCGTTTTTTATTCCAAGTCGGGCCAAACGGCGGACTCCATCATTGAGCGGCTTGCCGCAAAGTATACGAAGGATCACGAGGTGACGGTAGCCACAAACGACCGCTTGGAACGCACCACGGCCGAGGCTTTCGGATCAAACACCATCTCGGGCATGCAACTCCGCGCCGAAATGGAATCCGCTCTCGACTCGGTGAGAGACACGATCCGACGCCTCCGGCGCTGAGGCCTCGAAAAGAAGTTTTTTCCTTTTTGCAAAGGCCTGTCTAACCTCCCGCACCTATGCTCAAAACAGGAATCGTCGGGCTCCCAAATGTGGGAAAATCAACTCTCTTCAACGCCGTCACCCGCACCCGCAAGGCCCAGGCTGCCAATTTCCCCTTCTGCACGATCGAGCCAAATGTTGGCATCGTGAATGTGCCCGACGACCGCTTGCAGAAACTGGCCGAGCTTTCGAAGTCCGAAAAAATCCTCCCGGCCGCCATCGAGTTTGTGGATATCGCAGGACTCGTCGCCGGAGCCAGCGAGGGCGAGGGGCTGGGCAACCAATTTCTTAGCCACATCCGGGAGGTCGATGCGATCATTCAAGTCGTTCGCTGCTTTGAAAGTGAAGACATCCACCATGTCTCAGGCACAGTGGATCCGGTGCGCGACATCGAGGTTATCAATACCGAACTCATTCTCGCCGACCTTGGAGCAGTAAAGAAACGCGCGGAGCGAAACCAAAAGGGCGCCCGCAGCGGAGACAAAACAGCAAAAGCCGAACTCGCCCTGGCGGAGAAACTCATTCCCCACCTCGATTCCGGAAAACCCGCACTCACGGCCGATCTCAGCGCGGATGAAAAAGAACTCCTGCGCGGATTTTTCCTCCTCACATCGAAGCCGACCCTGTTCGCCTGCAATGTCGGGGAAAACGATCTTTCCCATCTGGATGGAGACTCTGCGGCAGCGAAACATGTGAAAGCCGTGCGCGAATATGCCGCCGAGCATCTGGGTTGCGAAGCCGTCGTCATCAGCGCCCAAATCGAAAGCGAACTCGCCGAACTTCCGCCAGAGGAGGCGGCCGAATTTCTCGCGGGACTGGGCGTCAAGGACAGTGGCGTGAGCCAACTCATCCGCGCCGCCTACCACCTCCTCGGCCTCCGCACCTATCTGACCACCGGCCCGAAGGAAAGCCGGGCATGGACGATCAACGCGGGAGATAAAGCCCCTGCCGCGGCAGGCGTCATCCACAGCGACTTTGAGCGTGGATTCATCGCGGCACAGATCGTTTCCTTTGAGGATCTCATCACCCTCGGTTCCGAAGCGAAAGCCCGCGAAGCCGGAAAACTCCGCCTCGAAGGCAAGGAGTATGTCGTCCAAGACGGCGATGTCGTGGAGTTTCGCTTCAATGTATAGTCCCGGACGCTGAGCAGCCGGCCCGCTCAAGCGGCGACTGTCTCTGAGCGCTCGACGGGACGGAACCGAAAGCGCTCGTGG
>JBIKUM010000532.1:0-7012 GCA_044347585.1 Terrimicrobiaceae bacterium | reverse complement strand
GCCGCAAACCCGCTTTGCGAACTTCTGAATGGCTTGATAGGGCTTTTGGTTGGACTTCGCCGAGAAGTTGAAGGTCGTATAATTTCCGTGCCCTCTAACTCGAATCAGGGGTGCAACCTTGAAGAGCCAGATGAGAAACTTATGGCGGTCGTGGCACTCTCCGATCTCATACTTCCGAAACTGCTGGAACACTTCGTCCGGCACGGAGAGCGCCTGGGCGTTTTTTGGCTGCCGAATGAAGACCTCATGGTCTCCCCCAACAGGCATTTCCAGCGTCTTGCCCGTCTGCCAGTTAATCCAGTATCCATCTGTCATTGTATCCTCACATTCCGAAGTAATTTCGGGCGTCTTCGGCGATAGCATCGATCATCCGCCAATCGCCTGAAATAGAACCCAGTGAGCGCAACCCGCTCACGCCGTGACCGTGGGCAAAGTAGAACTCTACATCCGGCCTGCGGATTGTTTCGATCACACCATCAATCTTGATCTTCCAAACACGCTTCCTGTTCATGGCGAACCTCGCTTCTGGCGCTCACACAAGACCTTCTCGGCGGCTTCACCCGTAATCCAGTTGAACCCGCAAGTCCGCCGCTCCTCACGAATGATCTCGATGGCTTCGTCGACGGAAGGCGTGGGATCGTTCGGCTTGGGAAGCGGCCCGTACTTGAGGTCACGGGCCAGATTCAAAGCCCTCTCCACCGTCATCGTGCAGTCTGCGTCCTTGTGCTTCATTGTCAGCTTTCCTCGTTAAAGATATGCAGGGCGACCCGGATGATTCCGGCCATGCGCCCGTTCTGTTTCTTGACGGCCAGACGCATCAGAAGCTCCAGCAGAGCCTTCCACCCGGCGATGTCCACGAAACTGTCGAGGATGCTGGCGACATCGGCTTCCAGTCCGTCCGGCTCCACACCCAATTCCTTGTTTTTGGTTGTCATGGTGCTCATCCCTTGCTGTCATCGCTTGCTAGGCACCCCAACGAGTTGCCGCGCCTTGATGATGTCGTCACACTCGGAGTCCGGCTCCAAGGCCAGCAGTTTTCGGAATGACCCCTCAGTCAGCGAGAGATTGCCCATCTCGTCCACCGTCCGGCCTGTCTCGCAGTGAATGTGCTGCCGGAGCAATCCACTCTTTCGGAACGCTTCTCGCACGGCGATGAGATCGTTGGAGTCTGCCCCGGCTGCGGGTTGCAAGAATCTGCCGACATCCCGGCATTCGTGCATCCATGAACCTGACAGGGACTTTCCGACCAGAATGGCGATGGCGACCCGGATGGCGTTCGGGACATCAGCTTGAAACAGCGCGGGAATGCCGATGCTGCCCCGTGCCCGCTGTTCGATGGCCCTAGCCCGGTTGCAGACCTCGGCGATCCGGCGGGTGATCTTGGCGACCGTCTTGGCGGATTCCTCAGCCTCCTGCGGTGATCTCAGGGCATTCATGCCAATCTCACTCGGCAGGTGCGATGCTCGGTCCACCGACAGACCGCCCAGCTCGGCCATCGCATCCAGATACTCCGTCCGCAGTCCATCGATCTTTTCGTTGTCCTTCATGTGATCTCCCTTGGATTCTGGGTTGTTCCCCGCCCAGACATTACCGAAATCGTTACGGAATACGGACTGAACCTGACTTTTGGATCGTCACGCCTCTTGGTCCACGGCGTTCGACTCGCCACTTGTCGGCAGCATCGCCTTGATCTCATCCGGCAATGGCTCCGCCTGTAAGGCCCTGTGGATAAGTTCGGAAACCAACTGTGTCATCGGCATCTTGCGAGCCTTACCCAGCCGGTAGAGAATCGGAACCAAGCCCTCACTGATCTTCGGTGAATACATACACGTTCTCCACCCGTACATTACCGGGTCGAGTCTGAAATACGAAACCGTATTTGGACGGGAAATCGGTAATGACAGAGTGAAGGGTGAACGCTATGTCATTACGAATCTCAGCAAAGAACCTCGGACATCTGGCGATGCCGGATGCCTGTCCAAGATGCTTCTGGATTCAGACACATTTCAAACTGCCATATCAGATATTCCCCGGCATCTTCAGCAGCATCGACTCGTATTCAAAAAGAATAACCAACCTGCACCAGACCGTCCACAACCGCATTCCTGGGTGGTTTGACAGCCTGGGCGACATCGGGAAGCCTCTGCCGTCACCGCACTGGTCACGGTTCTCGATGGTGGATGATTGGACGGGCGTGACACTGACAGGGGTGCCTGACGAGCTGCTGAAGGCGGCGGACGGCTCCATCACGATCTTGGACTACAAGACAGCCCGATTCACAGGGCACCAGGACGCCCTGCTGCCCATCTACACGGCTCAGTTGAACGGGTATGCCCTGATAGCCGAAATCCTTGGAATGGGCAAGGTGATGCGGCTGGCGTTGGTCTATTACGAGCCTGTGACGGACATATCGGTAAATGATGTCGGAAACTTCCTGTGTGGTGACGGGTTCACGATGAAGTTCCGGGCGAACATCTTGGTGGTGGAGAGGGATGAAGCCTTGGTGCCAGTGTTGCTGGCAAAGGCGAAGGCGATTTACGAACTGCCTGAGCCGCCTGCGAGTCGGGAGGGATGCAAGGATTGCGGGTTGCTGGATACGATCAGAATGACTGTAGCCCGGCTTTGAAGATGGTTTCTCTCAACGCCCGCCTTCTCTGGACGTGAACCCGCTGCGGGTTCACGGTACGGTACGAGGCGTTGCTGTGCCTGTTCTTTGGTCTGAGAAGTCAATCCATCTGCTTCCGTATTCGGCCAAGTCGGGGATAGAATTCACAACCGTAATGAAACTGCCTTCGAGAGACTTCTTCAGGCGTGTCAGTCCGGTGTAAATCAAAGCCTTGTTCCGCTTATCCCATTTGTTTCCCGTGTAGACCACAAGGGCGCGGGACTCCCATCCTTTGAAACTATGCAACGTCGTTGCCTTCAATCTGGAATCACCCTTGAAGAAGGCAAGTTTCAAACGGCGGCTCTGTGCATCGTTCTCACTGAACGTGTGAAGAAAGCGGACCCCTTTTTGATTCATTGCCTCGACGACGGCAAGACCCATGTTCTGGTCCGCCGACAAAAAAGTGATGTCCGCCATCGACAGTAGCCTTGGGTCTGCACCAGGAGCCAAACGCAGAAGTTCGGCACATATTGAGTCTCGCGCCGTTTCAGGTGCGATCTGCACCCACCTCAACTTAGTGAAGAAGTCCGGTTGATCTGGCGGCGACCTCGGCAGATCAATGGTGCCTGGGGGCAAATAGGCTGTCGCGAATTGTGACGCCTTCGCTATCATCTCTTCGGGCATTCGATAACTAATATCCAGTGCGCTCCATCCGCCTATTAGGCCCGATCCTCGCATCTTTTCGTCAGTCCAATATTGAACGGTCTCGTAGATGTCCTGTGTTGTGTCCGCAACCAAGACCATTTCACCGCCGTCCTTGTTCACTTTGCGAAGGCAGTTCCACCATTCAAGTCGCAAATCTTGCCCCTCATCGACAAGGATAGCGTCATAGGTGGGAGTGAAGCGCCTATCTGGACCTGTTAGGATTTCTTCTACGAGTGAGGGCATGTCCTCGGAAAGAACCTTTTCGACGGAGGCGTGGCGGTTTGCGTTTCCACGCAGAGCATCCACTTCATCATCCTCTCCCAGTCCGTGCCAAAGGGCTTTGTATTCCTCTCTGTGACCTGTCTCATAGCATACCCTCTTGCACCAATGATGAAAGTTCAGCCAAGTAATCTGATCTCTGGTGTTTGCGATTCCTCGTGGCCACCTGACCGCAAGATCCATCAGATAGTTCAGCAATGTTATGTTGTAGGTCACAACCAATACCGTTTTTCCCTCTGATATGACTTGGGCGGCTCGCGCGGCCAGAACGAGCGACTTACCCGAACCCGCTGGACCCTTGATCTTGCGATAGCCGGTGGTCGTTCGCGTAGCGATCAACTTCCGTTGCTCGGCATTGACCTCCAAGGGTTGCCTTTGTTCTGCGGACACATCCGGTTCTACAAGCCAGTTGCGCAAGTCACGAGCGGTGGCGTCTGACATGTACTTCGACGACTTGCGGACGACTTCGGGAAACACCAAAGCGACTTGCGCCTTCTGAAGGATGTCCTTTCCTGCAACAGGGTAGTAGGCCGGAGTTTTGTCCATCGAATGAACGGCCCTGAATGGCGCGAGCAACTGCTGGACACGGGGTGTATCGGCAAACGGAAAGACTATTCCGGCCGTAATTAGTGCGTAACCCGCCCGTGTCTCCGTTCGTGGGCAGTAGAGGTTGTGTATTTCCTCCTTGTACAACTGGACCCGTTCAACAGGATTTTCCGCTTGAATGCTGAACGTCGTTCCATCCTTTTCTGCCATGAGGCAGGGAGTGTGCCCAGGTCGGTCGCCGACAAAATACTTCATCGCATCAAGGTTCCAATCCTTGATCTCGTATACTGCGATGCCGACCTGTGGGTGCAAGAGGACGAAATCAGGTCTCAATCCGTTCAAGTGCGGCTGGATGTAGATTTCCCATTCCGCGGGTAGATGAGCCAGCAAGTAGTCAAGAAACTGCTGCTCGCCTGCTGTCAATGGCGTTCGCAGGCGGGCAATTGCATCAAGCGACGGTGAAACGATTCTTGTCATTCTTTTCTCTGGCAGAACGAATAGCGTTTTGTACCTCGTGCGGCAAGTGTATGACGAGTGCTGTTTGCAAACAAGCGTTATTCTGCCGCATGCGGAATAATATGTGAGCCGAATGTGCCTATGGTCCAGACGAGCCTGTACGCAGTGTGACGCCGCTCATCCGACAGTCGCCTGTTTTTGCGCCTTACCGCTGGCGAAAAGGGCTTCGAAAGTGGATTTGACGATGGTCTCGGGCACGGGCGCGTTCGCCGCCTGCCGGAACTGGGACGGATACCAGCGTTTGGTCCCTGTATTCCGGCTGATTGCAAGCGTGCCGCGCAGCGGCTTCAGGACGCAGTAGAGGTACTGGCGCCCTTCGGCAACCAGGGAGATATAGTTTGCCGCGCAATGCTCCTGTTCCCACCCTTCGCGGGCGATCGCCTCCACCGTTTTGAGGGGTCGAATCCATTCGGTGCCGGGAAACGGCGGCGGCGGCAGCCGTTTGTAAGACACTCCCTTTCGCAGCCGAAGAACCCAGGCGATGCGCCACGCCAGGTCGCGGTGCAACGCCTCCACCGCCTCCAGAGACCGGAAAAGAACCGGACAGCGCTCCCAGTTGACGGCCTCGCACATGCGCAACGTGTCGTATAGCAGGGTGAGCTGAGGTAGAAACGACCACTTGTGATTGCCCTTCTCGAGCACACACAGATCCAGCAGCAGACGCGGGGTCAGATGCGGGCGCACCCGCCTGCTGGTGACCAGGCGCAGCACGGTGTCGTTGATCCGGGGCAGGTGCTGCAGCAGGACCAGACAGGCGGGGTCGGGCAGGTGCTCGCGCAGCCAGAGCAGGCGCGGGACGGTCAGGGCGTCGGGGCGGATCTTGGCCAGCAGCCGCCGGACGCTCTCCGTGGCGGGGAATCCGAGCCACTTCAGGATGACGCGCTGCTTGCGGTTGACCAGGCTGCGGGCCGCCCGCACGGGCATCTTCACCGCCGGTTTGTGGAAGGCCCAGTTGCTGGCGAGGGCGAAGAGGAGGGCGGGGTTGCTGCGGCTGAGATCCATGGCGCCGGGACAGCGTGCGAAGAGCGAGAGCAGGTGCCAGCGGCGCTCGGCGTAGCGGCGCAGTTCGGTGCGGACCGCCATTGGAATGAAGCGGATATAGAGACTGATGGCCCGCCGGTCCTCGTACTGGCGATAGTTGCGCACGGCATCGTAGTCGCCGTTCGGCGGCGCGGCTTCTTTCAGGACAAGGATATCGGGGAACTCATCGCTCAGAGGGGTGTAGACCGGCGCGCCGCCAGTCTTTTCGTCTCCCGGAAACTCGTAGAGATCCGCCGGGAGTTCAGGCGGCCTGTCGTAAACCGCGTTGTCAATATAGAACGCAAACACTCGGTCGGCCCGCTTGCGCGAGGCATTCCATCCGTGGTTCGCGTCCTTGGTCCAAGCCCGCGGGTTGGGCCATGGCTTGAGCACCAGCACTCCTTCTTCGGAAAACCAATAGAACTTGCCGTTCTTAAAGGCGACGCCGTCGCGGGTGAATCGATAATGGGGCGTGTCGGACATGGCTAGGACTGGTCGTTAAACGGGTTGTCGTCGATTTATTTTGCTGAGCCATCATAGCAAACGCTGCGTTCCGCCTGCGACGCTCATCTCATTTCGAAAGCTTTTCGTTTAGGATGGCTGAGATAATGACAGCACGGCCCTCACCCGGCTGCAGCCACACTTCGCCTTGCCCGAAACTGATACCGCGCCAGCTACAGGAAATGGAATCGTCGCGTATCGCGGCGATCAGCTGCTTGAATTGCGGGTAGAAGATGCGTCGATACAGCCGTTTGAATTCGGCCAGATCCTTTACGGTATAGTCGATCTCGCCGTCCAGGGAAACATCGAGCGGGTAACGGATGAGCTTTCCGATGGACGCGCTGTCATCGGATTTGACCCAGCGCTTGAGGTTGGAGATGAACGCGTCGATCGTGGCCACCTGTTCGCGGGTGAATCCGCCTCTTGAGTATTTGTTGTCGTCAGGGACGCGAAGAGGCGCGACAGCAGGCACCGGCTCGTCAGCGGGATAGCGTCCGTCGGTGCCGAGATAGGTGCCCTGGATGTTGTTGAGCATGACACCAGAAATGATGTTGCTGCCGGACTGCGTCTGGTAATCGACCAGCAGATAGCCGTAGTCCATATAGAATTTGTTGACCGTGATCCGGTCTCCGAGATAGGCGACATCCGGCTTGCCGCCGACCGGCATCCCGATCAGATAGTAATCCTTCCGATCCGGCGTGCTCCTGGTGAAAATGCCTCCGGCATACTCCGATCCATACCCGCCCTCCGACGCCATCACATACCCGGTCAGACGCAGATCACTCTTGAGCAGCAACTCCGCCAACGCCGCGCCTTCGGGAAGCGATGATTGACGGGCTG
>JBIKUM010000163.1:0-7028 GCA_044347585.1 Terrimicrobiaceae bacterium | reverse complement strand
AGGAAGAGCGGCACATTGTCGAGTCGGGCATTTTCAGCAAGCAAGGGGCTGAGTGAATCGGGGCGGAGATGGTAAATGGAAAGTCTGGTTCCGCCGGCATCCTTGCTGGATCTGTGCAGGGCGATGCGTTGAGGCGCGGAGTGAATATCCGGAATCGGCACGGCATTTTCCCATGGAAGCGGGCCGTGCGCGGGGATTCGTTGCCAACGCCGAAGCGGTGCTGTGGTGAAATTCCCATCGAATCCGTCTGGAGCATGCTCGTAGAAGGCTGGCTCGGGTCTTTCACTCTCCATTCGGATGTAAAGCTCGCCGCAACGCTCGCTGAGCGTCTCAAGGCACTGAGCGATGAGTGGCGAGGCTTCGTTGTCCCAGAAATCCAGATCCGGCGTGATGAGGGCGGCCCAAGTGGCGTGAACGATCGAGTCCTTGCCCTGCTCGAGCTGGGGAAGCGGTGTGCCACCTGCTCCGATCTCAGCGCCGCTCTGGAGGTCGATGAGAGTGACTTTGTAGAGCTTGGGGCTGATGCCCAAGATAAGGCTTCGCAGCATCTGAACAGCCTGCTCGCGCCCTCGGGCGGTGGTGCTCAGGCGAGCCCATTCGTCCTTGAGCTCGACTCGGTGTTTGGGTCTCTGGACTCCCAGAAAATCGGCAACGATTCCCCTTCTGACCCGTGCTCGAATGGCTACGCGGGTCACTCCATTTTGCGATTGGCTGAGAAGTTCCTCATAGCTCTCGATGCATCCATTGGTGAGAACGCGCAAAATATCATCGGTGAGTTCGTAGTTTCGGACTGTGCTTCGGCTGTGGACTACGACGCCGATTGTTGTTTGAAGCGCCTTGGTGAATGCCGCCTGCAGGGCGCTGTCGGCATCGGTGCCTTCGCCTACAACTTCGACTTCATGAATCTCGCCAGTTTCCTGGGCGACGCATCGGAGGGGAGTCGCGTAGGCAAGCAGGATCGCCGCAAGGCAAATTTGCCAGATAGTCTTCATCGGTAAACAAGCCTCATATCGAAGAAAAGGCGCTCAGGGATTTCGCCTCCTTTTGGGAAATCCTTGATCTGCGTCGATCCACCAGACGGCGGCGGAAGGGCCTTGAAGACATGGTTGAGCATCTGACCATAGGCAAACTTCCTGCCCGCTTCCCCCGGCACGCGAATCCGGCAGGGAGTGATCCCGACAAAGGCATCGTTGAATTCGATACGCACTCCGGGTGGCGTTGATTCGACAAGAATCGTGTAGTGGGGCTGCGGATCGTTGGCTGGATCGTATTTCGGTGCGGGCGGCGGCGTGTAGAAAACCTCCGGCGTCAAGGCTGGCGGCTCGGGAGTGGCGCAACCGGATGCGAGAATGGCCAGCAAAAGGGCGATAGCCTTCCAAAGATCCTGACCGCCTATCGGCAAGGTGTGTTGTTTTTTCATAAAGGATGCGGCGAGGTCGAGGTGGGATGGTGCTCAGTCGTAAATAACGCCGGGGTTCATTTCGCGGGGCGAATACCAAGTGATGCCATGCTCCTCCTTGAGGATTTCTTTTTGTCGTCGCCAGATGAGATGGCAGGTGCCGAGGTGCTCGTATTTGCCTCCTGAGACTTCCTGATGGGCGCGGTCTGCGGCCGCTTTGATAATCGGGCCGATGTCCGGATCATCTCTGATCGGGTCGTAGAGATGGCGGATTTTAGGGTGGGTGTGTTTATTGGTCTGCCTGGCAAGCTCGCGACGGCGAAGGAGCTCGGGATCGGTGGGAGGTGGAGGTTCTTTGGGTATGGATGCTCTGAGGGCTGCTTGAGCGAGGCGCTCTTCCCGCTTTCTGCGCTCGCGTCGACGCCTGACTGGCAGCAACAGAATCCAAAGGGGAATCCACAGCGGGCTTGTGAGCGTGATAAAGGCACCGGTTGCGATTTTGACAAACAAATCTTCGTGCGGTGGCGGATTCCTCCGCTTGCCTTGAATGGAAAGAGCAGGGGGTATAAATTTCATCGCTGAGAGGGAGGCTGATTTTTCGGCACGAAACAAAACTCCTCTTGCTTCGCAGATTGGCTCTGAAAAAGGCACTGCGGGCGGAAGCGGAGCAGCGTCGAGTGGATGAGGCGTAGGATTTTGGTGATCATTTCGACCGGAGCCTATCAACCCCGGTCGGACATCCGCTGGGGGTTCAAAATTTTTTTTGAGGTGATTTCCTCAAGAGTCGGCATCTTGCATTCCGCGAGTGTCTTTGGATGAAATTGGCCCAGTGAGGCTTGGGAAATGTGGTGACTCATACCGACATGCCAGCCCAGTTGACTTATGATGTCTCGCGTGTCACGCTTCATGAACATGGCTACAATTCAGATACCCATTCGCGAACTCCATGCGCGCACCGGACACTATGTCCGCCTTGCCTCGCGCGACACGGAAGTCATCATCACCGAAAATGGGAAGCCTGCTGCCCGCATCGCACCTTTGCAACTCTCAGAGCCTTCCACGAAAACATTAGGCGAACGCCGCAAGCTGCTGCCTGCTTTCAAGGAGGCTCTTTCCTCGGGCAAATTGAAATCCCATACGGATAGCACTCCCGGTCTCCGGGAAACCTCCGCACTGCGTGACCTGTGATCTACTGCGACACTGCCTACCTGCTGAAGTATTATGTGGACGAGCCCGGCAGCAAGGAGGTGCGCTCGTTGATTGACCGGCAGACGGGTGTCGGATCGCTTTCCCTCGGTCGGTTGGAACTTGCCGCCGCCTTTCACCGGAAGTTACGCGAGTCGCAGATTGAGCCTTCCACACACGAGTGTCTCATTTCCCAATTTGAGGCGGACAACATGGCGGGCTTGTGGACCTGGTTCGACGCGACCCCGGACTTGGTGGACAAAGCCTCAAAAAACTTCGGCATACTACCGGCAAAAATTTTCCTTCGTGCCTCGGATGCCCTCCACCTCGCTTGCGCAAAGGAGCACGGCTTTCGTGAGATTCATTCCAACGATAAACATCTCCTCGCCGCCGCAAAGCATTTCGGTCTCAAGGGGCGGAATGTGATCAAGTGAGGACCAAGGCGGTGTCTGAATCTTGTAACCCCTGCTGCCCTCCTTGACCTCTGGTTTTTCAGCTCCCTAAAAAAGCTCTGGAATCCCGCATTGGTGCGGGTATTTTTCCGCCATGATTCGTGGCATCCTCCTAATCCTGCTTGTTTGCACATCTTCCGCCTTTGCGGGGAACGCCGGTTCGGCGATTTTGGCTCTTCGCGCTGTGGCGGACCAACCCTACGCCGCCGATGCGAGGATCGTCGAAGTCAAGGGTGAGCGGGCGGATCCCATGCCTGCCGAGTGGCAAATCCTGCTCGCGGATCCCTCCGCGCGCGGTGGGGTGCGGGAGGTGAGTGTCGCCAATGGAGCCATTACCTCCGAGCGGACGCCGTTGAAGGGATTTCAGAATGTCTCTGACATGCCGGCGATCCAGACGAGTGAGGTTTCGGTGGATTCCAGCAGTCTTTTCCAATCCGTGCAGCAACACGCGAATGACGCGCGGGTGTCTTTTCACTGGCTTGATTACACGCTGCGCATGGATGCCGCCACGAATGAACCGGTCTGGACTGTCCGCCTCTACGATGAAATGGGAGCGATTGTTGGCACCATGGGCGTTGCTGCTCAAGGCGGAGCGATTGTCCAATCCATTCAAATGCCAGATGGGTCTCCAGTGAAAGCATCGCAGGGCAAAAAAGTCGGCGGCTTGTTTGGAAAAATCGGCGACTTTACGGAATCCACCGCCCGCAAGGTTGGCGATACCACGCTGCGCACGGTCGGCACGATTCAGGAATTTCTGGTTGGCGAGCGCACAATCGGCCCCAAAGACGAAAATTAACCGAAAAAACCTCGCCCTTCCGCGAGGTTCCCGCTACGCACTGCGGGATGAAGTTTCGAATTCATGCCGTTTTATTGGTTGCGGCTGCATTTTCCGCCGTCTCGTGTAAAAAGCCCGCACCCGTTGCAGCCGCTCCGGTCAAAGTCACTGTGACCCCTGTTGTTCAGAAGGATGTCATGGCGACCAACCAGTGGGTCGGTCTTCTTGATGGTTTCCAGAACTCCAACATCCAAGCCCAGGTCACCGGATATCTCCTCACTCAGAACTACAAGGAAGGCTCCGCAGTGAAAAAGGGGGACATCCTTTTCACAATCGACCCAAGGCCTTTCCAAGCCGCTCTGGCACAGGCGGAGGCTGACTACGCGAATTCCGTCGCCAAGGCGCAGCTTCAGCAAATCACTCTCCAGCGCCAGACCCAACTCTACCAAACCAAGGTCATCAGCGAGCAGGAATACCAGACTTCCTATCAAAATACGCAGGCCGCCTTGGCCAGTGTAGCCGCCTCCCAAGCGGCTGTGCAGGCCGCGCAGGTGAATTTGGAATATTGCACGATCCGTGCTCCGTTTGATGGCGTCGCCGGCGTGGCTCAAGCTCAGATCGGCGATCTCGTCGGCCCCGGTGGACGCGTGAGCCTTCTCACCCAAGCCTCGCAGATCGATCCGATGAAAATGAATTTCTTCATCACCGAGGCCGAATATCTCGGAGCGGCGGACCTTCTCCAGCGCATCCAGAATATGCCGGAGGAGGAAAAAAAGGCCCGTTTCTCCCTGCAGCTTGCTGATGGCTCGACCTATCCGGAGCTTGGCAAATTCGATTTCTTCAACCGCCAGGTGAATGTCTCGACGGGCGCCATTCAGATAACGGTTCTTTTCCCCAATCCCAACGGAGTCCTCCGCCCTGGTCTTTTTGCCAGGATCACGGCGCCGGTCCAGGAAATCAAGGGAGCCTTCCTTGTTCCCCGGAAATCCACCGTGGAAATGCAGGGAAACTACTTTGTTTCGGTTCTTCAACCCGACGATACGGTAAAGCCTGTGCCTGTGAAGCTGGGCCCGCCGCAAGGCCAGTTTATTGTCGTTTCCGGACCTCTTCAGGCGGGTGAAAAGGTCGTTGTCGAGGGTGTCGAAAAAGCCCGCCCCGGTATGAAGGTTGTCGCCAGCCCTTACCAATTGCCGGGCGACTCCACGCCCGCCGCCTCACCGACTCCCGAGTCCACGAAGTAACACGCCATGTCGAATTTCTTCATCCGCCGGCCGATTGTGGCGATGGTTATCGCCATCATCATAGTCATTGTCGGGCTCGTTTCCATGGCGGGTCTTCCCGTCGCGCAGTATCCGAACATCGTTCCTCCGCAGATTCAGGTGTCGACAACTTATGTGGGCGCCGACGCCCTTACGGTTGAGCAGTCCGTTGCCACGCCCATCGAGCAGCAGATGAGCGGCGTCGAGGGCATGGAATACATGTATTCGATCAATGCCAACTCCGGCATCATGAATCTGAATGTGATCTTCGGCACGGACACCGAGCCGACGACGGATCAGATTCTTGCCCAGATGCGGCAGACGCAGGCTGCCTCGCAGCTTCCGGCGGAGGTGAAAAACTACGGCGTCACTGTCCAGCAAGCCCTCTCCTCGCCGCTCGCTGTTTTCGTTCTGTCGTCTCCCAATGGCGAGTTCGATCCCACCTTTTTGGCGAACTACGCCTACATCAACATTAACGACCCTCTCACCCGTATTCCCGGCGTCGGCAGCGTGAGTATTTTTGGCGCGGGCGAATATGCGATGCGCATCTGGGTGAGGCCCGACCGCCTCGCCACGCTGAACATCACAGTTCCGGAAGTGATCCAAGCGGTGAACTCGCAAAACAAAGTGAACCCCGCCGGACAGATCGGCGGCGAGCCGGTTCCTCAAGGGCAGGTTTTCACCTTCACGGTCACCACCACCGGACGCCTCACAACGGTCGAGGAATTTGAAAACATCGTCGTTCGTGCCAATCCAGACGGATCGATTGTGCGGATCAAGGATGTCGCCCGCGTTGAACTCGGTGGCCAAGTTTACAACATTCGCGGGCGCTTCCAGGGGCAGAATGCGGCGATTATCGCCGTCTACCAGCTGCCCGGCTCGAATGCGGTGGATACCATGAAGCAAATGCGGGAATTCTTCGAGCAGCAGTCGAAGCAATTTCCCGCAGGACTCCAATACACGGTTGCCCTCGACACCACACTCGCTATCACCGATGGCATTCAGGAAATCGTCAAGACCCTCTTCGAGGCCATGGTGCTGGTCATCATCGTGGTTTTCATTTTCCTTCAAGGCTGGCGGGCCACTCTCATTCCGCTCATCGCCGTGCCGGTTTCCCTCATCGGCACCTTTGCACTCTTCCCGATGCTGGGATTTTCCATCAATACCCTGTCGCTTTTCGGCATGGTGCTGGCCATCGGCCTGGTGGTGGATGATGCCATTGTTGTGGTCGAGGCCATCGAGTCACACATCGAGGAGGGGTTGAGTCCGAAGGATGCCGCCTTCAAGGCCATGTCGCAGGTGTCCGGTCCGGTTATCGCCATTGCGCTGATTCTGGCGGCGGTTTTCATCCCGACCGTATTCATTCCCGGCATCACTGGCGCGATGTATCAACAGTTCGCTGTCACGATGGCCGTCTCGGTGCTCATTTCGGCCTTCAACGCCCTCTCACTCAGCCCCGCACTGGGTGCGCTTTTGCTGCGCCCGCGCAAGGAGGCGAGGGGACCACTTGGGGCCTTCTTCCGAGGCTTCAATAAAATGTTCGACACCGCCACGAACGGCTATGTCGCCGTCTGCCGGGGCCTGATTCGAAAGCTGGGTATTGCTGTCATTCTCCTTGTCGGACTCACTCTGGGAGCTGGCGGTATCGGTAGCACCATGCCCACCGCATTCATCCCCGAGGAGGACCAAGGCTACCTCTTCGGCGTCGTGCAGCTTCCGCGCGCCTCCTCACTCCAACAAACCACCGAGGCCTCCGAGCGCATCGAGCAGATTCTTTTGAAGACTCCAGGTGTCCAATATGTGACCTCGATCATCGGCTTCAACCTCCTGAGCACCGTCACGAGCACCTACACGGGGTTCTTTTTCATCACCCTCGAGGAGTGGGCCAAACGCAAGACGCCGGAACTTCAGGTCGATGCCATCCAGGCGAATATCAACAAGGAACTCGCCGCACTCGC
>JBIKUM010000162.1:0-7035 GCA_044347585.1 Terrimicrobiaceae bacterium | reverse complement strand
GCGGCCCTCAGCGTTTCCGGCGACAGCTCAAATGCCGAGGCGCTCTCCCGCGAGGCTCGCTTGGACAGCCTGCTGGTGCGGGTCGGTGAGGCTTTTTCCTTCATCTCGCCTGAAATCCAGGAAATCCCTGATGAAAAATTCGAGGCCTTTCTCGCGGATCCCGCTCTTGCGGATTGGACAATCCCGCTCCGCAAATTGCGCCGCCGGAAAAAGCACACCCTGAGCGCAGTGGAGGAACGCTTGCTGGCGCTGGGCTCATCCGCCGTGCGCGGGCACAGCGAGACATTCTCCCAGCTCACCAATGTGGACATGCTTTTTGGAAAGCTGAAGGACGAGGATGGCAATGAACGAGAACTCACCCAGAGTTCGTTCTCGTCATTTCTTCAGCAACGCGATCCCGCCGTGCGTAAGGCGGCGTTCCATCAGTTTTACAAAGAATTTTCCGAACACCGGTTCACGCTGGCATCCAGCCTCGCGAACTCGGTGCGGGCGGATGTCTTCTACGCCAGGGCCAGGAATTATCCCTCGGCGCGGGAGGCCGCACTCTTCGCCGATGATGTGCCCACGACGATTTACGACAACCTCATCTCGACCGTGCGAGGCAATCTGGATGCGCTTTTCCGCTATTTCGAACTCCGCCGCCGCGTGCTGAAACTCGAGGAGATCCACCACTACGACACCTATGTGACCATGGTCGGCAATGTGAAGACCAATGTCTCTTGGAATGAAGCCGTGGAACGCGTGATGGCCTCCCTCACCCCGCTTGGGACCGAATACACAGACACTCTCAGGCACGGCCTGCTCGATGGCCGTTGGTGCGATCGCTACGAGAACAAAGGCAAGCGCAGCGGGGCCTTTTCCTACGGCACATTCACGAGCCCGCCTTACATCATGATGAACTACAAGGCGGATGTTTTCTCGGATGTCTACACACTCGCACACGAGGCAGGACACTCGATGCACACCTGGTATGCGCGGGGAGCGCAGCTTTACCAGAACTACGGATATCCCATTTTCCTGGCCGAGGTGGCGTCCACTTTCAACGAGGTGCTCCTCACCGAGCATCTACTGAAAACGACCGATGACCGCGCGATGAAGGCGTTTATTTTAAACCGCCAGATCGATGATATTCGGGGCACGCTTTATCGGCAGACGATGTTCGCCGAATTCGAACGCGAATCCCACGCGGCCGAGGAGGCAGGCGAGGCGCTTACCTTGGAGAGTTTCAAAGGCATCTATCGAAAACTCCTGAACGACTACTTCGGCCCGCGCTTTGCGATCGACGCAGAGTTGGAGTTGGAGTGCCTGCGAATCCCTCATTTTTACAACGCCTTCTATGTTTACAAATACGCCACAGGCCTCTCGGCAGCCGTGGCGCTGGCAACCCAAGTTCTGGAAACAGGCGACGCGACCCGCTATCTCGGATTCCTCCGCAGCGGCGGCAGTCGCTTCCCGGTTGAAACACTGCGCGAAGCCGGCGTGGATATGAGCACCCCCGCGCCCGTGCAAGCCACGCTGGATTTGTTTTCGAAGCGAGTCGCCGAACTCGAAGAGCTTATCGGATAGGCCCCCATTGGGTGTGTCGAAAATGGCACTTTGGCGAACGACTTTTTGCTCGCCGAAAAAGACTCCTCAAATACAAAGGGGACAGGGAATTTTATGAAAAAGGACAAATCAATCAGCTTTGAACAGGAAATCATCGACCAACTGAAATTCGGCCTCGCCCGCGATTCCGTATCAGCCTCCCGCCGCGAATGGTGGATCGCCACTTCCAAGGCGATTCAAAAAGTGATCATCGAGCGCATGATGAAAACATTGGCCGTCCATTCGGAGGGCAATGTGCGCCGGGTTTACTACATGTCCATGGAGTTCCTCATGGGCCGGCTCTTCGCCAACAACATGATCGCCGCCGGCGTCTACAACGAGGTCAGCGAAGCCCTGGAAAACCTCGGACACCCCCTCGAGGAAACCCGCGACGAGGAATACGACATGGCCCTCGGCAACGGCGGTCTCGGCCGCTTGGCAGCTTGTTTTCTCGACTCCCTCGCCACGCTGGACCTCCCCGCTGTCGGCTACGGCATCCACTACGAATACGGTCTTTTCAAACAGGAATTCCGCAACGGCTACCAAGTGGAACTCCCCGACGCCTGGATTCAATACGGCTCTCCATGGGAAATCATTCGTCCGCAGCACTCGCAGGAAATCCCAATTTACGGACATGTCGAAACGCACACCGACGGCCTTGGCAAGACGAGCAGCGTGTGGTCGGACTTCCGCAAGCTCATCGGTATTCCCTACGATATTCCGATTCCCGGCTACGGCACTGAGACGGTGAATTTCCTCCGCCTGTGGGAGTCCAAGGCACCCGAGGAGTTTGATTTCGAAGCCTTCAATCGCGGCGGCTACGAGCAGGCCGTGCAGCAGAAAAACATGGCGGAAACGGTCAGCAAGGTGCTTTACCCGAACGACCACACCGAAGCCGGCAAGGAACTTCGCCTCATCCAGCAATACTTCTTCGTCGCTTGCTCGCTGCGCGACATCATCCGCCGCTTCGAAAAAGACAACACCGACTGGGAAACCTTCCCAGATAAAGTGGCGATCCAACTCAACGACACCCATCCTGCCATCGGCGTCGTGGAGCTCATGCGCTTGCTCATCGACGAGAAGGAACTGCCATGGACGAAAGCCTGGGGAATCGTGCGCCGCACATTTGCTTACACGAACCACACGCTTATGCCAGAAGCCCTGGAGAAGTGGAGCGTCAGCCTCTTCCGCAAAGTTCTGCCGCGCCACCTGCAGATCATTTTCGATATCAACAAAACTTTCCTTGATGAAGTCGAAGCCAAATGGCCGGGAGACACGGACAAAAAACGCACCCTCTCGCTCATCGAGGAGGGCCACGAACAAATGGTCCGCATGGCCCATCTCAGCGTGGTCGGAAGCCATTCCGTGAACGGCGTAGCCGCCCTTCACACCCAGTTGCTCAAAGACCAACTTTTTCCGGAATTCAATGCCCTCTATCCAACGAAATTTCAGAACAAGACAAATGGCATCACTCCCCGCCGCTGGCTCGTTGCCTGCAACCCGCGACTCTCCGACCTCATATGCCGCCACATCGGGCATGGCTGGGAGCGCGATCTCGACAAGCTGCGCAAACTGGAGCCTTTGGCCGATGACGCTTCGTTCCGAGAAGAGTTCATGGCCGTCAAGCACGCCAACAAGGTGCGCCTTGCTGGAAGAATCCTCGACGAGTGCGGCGTGAAGGTCGATCCCACGGCGCTCTTCGATGTTCAAATCAAGCGCCTCCACGAATACAAACGCCAGCACCTGAATCTCCTGCACATCCTCGCGCTTTACCGCCGCCTGTTGCAGAATCCAGATCTTGACATCCCGCCGCGTGTTTTCATTTTCGCTGCCAAAGCCGCTCCAGGCTACGAAATGGCCAAGCGGATTATCAAAGCGATCAATGCCGTCGGCTCCAAGATCAACGCCGATACCCGCATTCAGGACAAACTCAAAGTTGCCTTCATGCCGAACTACCGCGTCTCGCTGGCTCAGCGTATCGTGCCTGCAGCCGATCTTTCCGAGCAGATTTCCACCGCTGGAAAAGAAGCCTCGGGAACGGGCAACATGAAACTCGCCCTCAACGGCGCGCTCACCATCGGCACACTCGATGGCGCGAATGTGGAAATCCTCGAGGAAGTCGGCGAAGAAAACATTTTCATCTTCGGCAACACCGTCGAGCAAGTTCACGAACTCCTCGCCAAGGGCTACAACCCCGGTGACTACTACCGTGCGAATCCCGAACTCGCCGCCATCATCGATTGGCTCGGGTCGGATTACTTCACAGGAGACGAAAGCACCGACATCCTGACTCCTCTGCGCGACAACTTGATCTACCACGATCCCTACCTCTGCCTTGCAGACTTCGCCGCCTACAGCGACGCGCAGGAAAAAGTCTCCGCCGCATTCCAGGATAAAGCCCGCTGGGCGAAAATGGCCGTCCTCAACACCGCACGCGTCGGCAAGTTCTCCAGCGACCGCACGATCAGCGAATACGCGAAGGACATCTGGAAACTCAAACCGGTTAAAGTGCCCTGAGACCCGCTTGGGAATGACACTCCCGCAACTCACAAAACGCGTCGAAGAGGGAAATCCCCTCACCTTCTCCGAGATTCAATCGGCCTGCGACCTGCTCCTCGATGAGGGGCAGTCCACCGAAGTGCGTTCGGATTTCCTGCAGGCTCTGCACAAACGCGGAGAGTCGGCAGAGGAGATTGCGGACTTCGTCGAAGTCCTGCTGGAACGCGCTATAAAGCTGCCGTTTTCGGGTGAGGGCTGCATCGATGTATGCGGCACCGGCGGAGACCGCGCGGGCTTTTTCAACATCTCGACCGCCTCCATGTTCGTGGTCGCCGGAGCCGGAGCCAAAGTCATCAAACACGGAAATCGGGGCATCACCTCGAAATCCGGCGGAGCCGATGTCCTCGAAGCTCTCGGCGTGAAAATCGACCTCCCCCCGGAGGCCCTAGCCACAGCCTTGGAAGCTGCCGGATGCTGCTTCCTTTTCGCTCCCGCATGCCATCCCGCATTCCGCGCGGTTGTGCCGGTCAGAAAGCTTCTCGCCCAACGGGGCAGCGCCAGCATTTTCAACATCATTGGCCCCCTGCTGAACCCTGCCAGACCCGAGTTCCAGCTCGCGGGAGTCTTCAATCCCGATCTCATCAAAACCTACGCCGGAGTTTTTAAAAAACTGCGCCGCACACGCGCCTGGGCCGCGCATGGAACAGGTCCAAACGCCCTCCAAATCGACGAAGTTTCGCCCCTCGGCAAAACCATGGTCACGGCACTCGAAAATGGATCTCTCAGCGAGTTTGAAATCCATCCGCAGGATGTCGGAATCACCGCCATGGCACCCGAAGCCCTCCTCGGAGGCGACGCCGCCGAAAACGCAAAAATCCTGCTCTCGATTTTCGATGGCTCGGACTGCGGCCCTCGCCGCCAAGCCGTCCAAATCAACGCCGCCGCCGCCTTGGTCGTCGCCGGCGCCGCAGCGAATCTCCAAGACGCATGGATTTTGGCAGAAGCCTCCCTCGACGAAGGCCACGCCATGGCATCGCTCCAAGCTCTGCAAAAAGCCTCAACGCTTTAGAAGTCCCCACCGCATGCTGGCGGTTTGACAAATGGACGAATCAGAATTACTCGTCCATTATGTCCAAACAGCTAGCACTCGACCCAAGCCTCGACAAACAATCTGTTTTTCAATTACTTGCCAGGTTCAACCTCTCCGCAGGCGATCTTGCTGATGTTTTTGCATCCTATCTCACGATTCATCCACCTAAGGAAAACGACCTCGACTCCCTCCGTGGCGCCTTAAAAAAACGAGGCACGAACAGTCAAATCGAAGTTCTAAAAACAACCGGACGCTTGCTGACATCCGACGAAATCAAAGCACGCCTTGGCTTGGCCTCTCGCCAGAGCATCCACAATCTCAAGCTCAAGGGAAAGATACTCGCCATCTCGTTCGAAAATCGCAGGGGCGATTACTTCCCAGAGTTTCAACTCGATGGAGCAAGCATTCGCGAGTGGATTCCCGAACTCCTCAAACGAATTCCCGATGCGTGGTCGGCCTTGGCATTCTTGACAGCGCGCCGCACAGACCTTGGAGGGGTCTCTTTTCTCATGCACATCCTGCAAGACGCCTCCAAGAAACCGGAAATGCTCGCCGCAGCGGATGCTTATGTCAGTTGAAGACCACGGCCGACCAAATCCTCCCGGTCAGTTCGACATCCGCAAGATTCGTTGGGAACTAGCGATTCCCGTGGACTGGTGGCGCAACCATCCAAAGGCATCCCCTCTCCCTCTCGCATTCACTCAAACTACCGGGCGATTCAGCGGACCCGACCTGCCATTCGGGGTGCTTTATCTGGGCGCAAATCCAGTGACCTGTTTTTGGGAAAGTGGTCTTGGCCGCGACCTCAACGCCCGAATGCCTGATGATATGGCCATAAGCGAGTCCGACCTGAAATCCCGTTTTCAATATCGCGTAAAAATCGAACCCCAAAGTCTTCGAATCTTCAACGCGAGCGACGCAGCGGCTCGCAGATCGATCGGCGCGAAAACGGCAGCTTGTTTCTCGGCAGACCACACCGTCTCCCGGATGTGGGCAAAAGCTCTCCACGATGCCGGAGCTGATGGCATTCTCTACGAATCCACCCGCCACAGCCCAGGACTCTGTCTGGCCCTGTTTCAGACGAATGCATCAAAAGTCAGCTTGTCAAAAGCCCGCAAGATTTGCTCCGCATACGATGATGTCAATTTGCTGGCATCGTTGTTTGCCGAGGGTGTGTCGATTATTGGCCGATAGTGAGTATTACTCGCGGATGAGCATTGGAGCACTGCTTCTTACCACCACTGAAGGATCTTGGGGACCGCATCCGCATTGCCGCACGAGTCGGGCCCCGGCGGCGTCTCATCCGTGAGGTAGCACATGGCGTAGTTTGCGTGAGCGCCGTGATTGTCCTTCGATTCGGCAGTCATAGACAGCCGCTACAGAAGCCGCGCGGCAGCGCGCTTCGCAACTTGGGAGGGTTCATCCTCCGGCATGACCCAAACTTCAGCCGCAAAGCGGCGTCACTGCGGAAAAACAGGCGGCGCCACAGAGCCAATTCTGATAATTCTGTTCATTCTGTCTAAAAATTCAGCTCGCCGAGGAGTGGCGAACGAGTCGGAACAACGGAATCGCCACCAGCATTCCGAGGACAGGCGCCACCAAGTAAATCCAGAGGTGCTCGAGATGACCGGAGACAATGGCCGGAGCGAGTGAGCGGGCGGGGTTCATCGAGGCACCGCAGATCGGACCGGCGAAGAGGGCTTCGAGCGCGATGACGGCTCCGACGACAATCCCGGCGGTGATTCCTTTTTCTTTGGCCCCGTGGGAGACATTCAGGATGACGAACATCAGGATCGCGGACAAAATAAATTCGAGCACAAAGGATTGCATGGGCGAGCCGATTGGCAATGTGGCGCCCAGGG
>JBIKUM010000161.1:0-7059 GCA_044347585.1 Terrimicrobiaceae bacterium | reverse complement strand
GGAACGAGGAGTGGCCGGGTGCAAGAAAACACCGCAACTGGCTTCGCTGGACCGCTGCCCTCACTCTTGGCCTCGCGGTCGCCGCTGGCGTAAGTATTCCTCTGGAAGAAAAAAACACCAATTCGAGTGATGGCAACTCACTCGCCACCACCGGAACCCCAATCTCCGAGAATGTGCCTGTGGAAGACTACGCTCCAGCGCCCATACCGCAGCCCCGGTCCTCGACCGCCAGCAGCGGAGAGATTCAACTCGAATGGGATATCGACATCCCAAACCAGGAACCCGCCGTTGAAAGCTCCACAGTCCCGAGCGATTCACAATCCGCCGCAAGGAGGGAAAATGCCACGCCCGCTCAAGGATCGGAAGATTCCTCCGTGGGCTACGGAACCGTCCGCACATCTCCTCAACAAGCCATGCTTGAGATGCCTCAGGCTCCGGCAATAGGGCGGATTCCACCCGTTCGCCCCTCGTCCACTCCGACTCCCACGCCTTCACCGATACGGAGCCCGCAGTGAGATTCCGTGCAATTCGAGGTCACTCACGCATGTGCGGTGCTCGCCCCATGGCGTTCGGGGATGCTGAAGGCGAGTTTCCATGCCACATGAAAACATTTTATTCCTCGTCCTCCCGGAACGAGGGAAGGCCGGGCATGGCGAAAAGCCGTGGTTTAGTCGGCCTACTGATTGGCGCAGCGGCAGTGTTATCTTTCTGGACACCTCACTCAGCACACTCCGCACCAGTTTTTTACAATGGCTCAGGAGACCTTGATGATAAAAAAAGCTGGTCAGGGCATGTCATCCCGACATCGCGCGACGAGGCCGTTTTTGATGTCGTGAAAAGCGACATCTTCAGCACGGGGGCACTCAACTTTGGCAACATCGTGTGGAACAACAACGCCAGCGCAAGTATTGCATTGAATGCGAAAGGCATTACTCGATTTCTCACACTCTCTGGAGATGTCATAGGCGAGGCAACCATTAAAGCAGGCGGCTCAGAAGGGGACCTCTTGCTCATGGGAGAGAATGCCAAATCGAGCACGCTGAAATTTGAAGCACTCAAAGGCAACGGCGAACTCCAGATAAAACTGGGTGCGGACGGGAACTTTAATGTCCTAAATGCCGAGGCAACTCTCGATATGTCGATAGTCGTCACAGGTGATAAATCCCTCACCAAGACGGGAGAAGGCACGCTCATTTTCGGCGCGAGCAACACTTACACCGGGGCGACCACGGTCAAATCCGGCACGCTCAAAGCCAACGCAACGAACGCCCTCGGCGCGACAAAGGTCATCGATGTGCAAGGCGGCTCGCTGCTTGTCGCGGCATCCGACACGCTCAACGACAAGGCCGATATCCAGATGGGCGACGCGAAACTCGAGATGGCTGGCAAAGACATCACCGAGTATGTCGGCGCCCTCACCCTCACAGGAAACTCCGTGATCGATGTCCGCGAACTCGAAGGCACAAACAACGCATTGCATTTCGCTTCCAGCTTCCTGGAGCAGGGTTGGGCCAAAAACACCAACCTCTCGATCTGGAACTGGGATTTCAGCGACACAAAGCACATCTACTTTGGAACAGACTCAAAAGGACTTAGCGAAAACCAATTGCAACAAATCTCCTTCTACAGCGACTTCGGAAACAGCTTCATCGGCAACGCCTTCATATCCAACACTGGAGAAATCACAACCATCCCGGAAGCTCAAACCATCATCGCCGCAACGCTAATCCTCTTGGGAAGCATAGCCCATTTCATGATAAAACGATACAGCAGCGGGTAATAGCAGCCTCCCAAAAAACTAAGGGAGCCGCTACACAACGCGAATTGTAGTGGCGGTCTATGACTGCCGATGGAAAAGACAAATCTCCACCCTGCCCTTGGATCAAATCTCCTCCAACTCCTGCCGGATTTCCGCCAAGGTCCGGCGCTCGCTTTGCAGGCTGCGAATGCGCTTAACCCGCTCGGCGATTTCGGGCTCGAAGAGTTGATATCCAGCCGCCGTCGTCTCTGCCGACTCCAGCAAGCCCACCTTCATCCAATGCCGCAGAGTGGCATGCGTCTCCCCCGTTTTTTTGGCGAGATCGCCAATCCGGAGTAAGCGCGTTGGATCCTCCACTTTGGGTTCATCACCGCCAAGAGCTTGGAAGTAGATACCGAAAGACCGATCCACGCTGCGCGCAATGATTTTCAAATAGTCCTCCCTGCTCCCGCCAAGCTGGGCTTTTTCCAGCGATTTCAAATACGGCACTCGATCCCGTTTGCGGATGAGCGCCGGGGGATACCCGTGTTGTAAAAGAATCAGATTCATGAGCAAACGCGCCGTCCGCCCATTGCCATCGATAAAGGGATGAATCGTAACGAGACGATAGTGGGCCTCCGCAGCCAGTTCGACCGGATGGCTGCCCGTCATGGCAGTCAATTCCCCGAAAAACTCGGACATCAACCCCGGCACCTTCGCGGGATTTGGCAAAACAACCCTCGAGCCCGAAATTCGCACCGGTATCGACCTGTAACGCCCGGCATTTGCGTCATCGATGCCATGCAAGATCATGCCATGCAGATCCAACAGCGTGTGTTCCGTAAGGGAATGAACCTGCGAACGAGCGATTTCCACCGCCTTCCGGAGAGCGCCTGCGTGGTTGGTCGCCTCCAGATGCTCAACCAATGACTTCCCTCCCACAGTCAACCCCTTCTCCACCACCACCGCCGTCTCCAGACGCGTTAGCGTATTTCCCTCCAGCGCATTACTGGTGTAGGTCAACTCAATCAAAAACCAACGCTCCAAATTCTCGAGCACCTCCACTGGAAAAGGCCGAAACTCATCAAGCCTACGCTTTTTCTCGGTGAGGAAATCGATATTCATAGAATAAACCATAAACCATCACCTAATGGTTTCAATGTTTTTTTGAAGTGACAGCGTGATTTTTCATTGATCCCGAATCAAGCAGAATTAACCACAGAGGACACAGAGAACACAGAGGGTGAATGAATTAAAGTGAATCCCATTGGATCGTTTTGTGCGGCCCGTCGCTTTCGGAAACCGCTCCTGTTAATCTTGTAATTCCTGTCATCCTGTCAAAAAAACTCTTTTCGAATTAATCAAGCATTCTTGTGCCACAAATTGCCTGATCACAGCGAATCCATGACCGAATTTTAAAAATGGGCAAAATGGCCGAACTCAAGTTCAGGCAGTTAATAAAAATCAGTTTTGTAGCATTCGCGCGGCAGCGCGCAGCGTCGCATGGGGGCATCGTCCCGTATGCCCCATTTTTCAGACGCAAAGCGGCGTTCGGGCGCACGCTGTTATTTGCACAAGAGGTGTCCGAAAGTCACTCCTCGTCTTCCGTGGGCGAAGTTTGGGGCATGCGGAACGATGCGTCTCCAAGCAGCAGCGCGCAGTGTTTCTATGGAAAGGTCAGCATCTCGCATGACCCTTTTTTAGCCCGCAGCAGCGATGCTTCCGGAAGCTGTATCAATCAGATTCTGTTGCCGCCAACTGCGTCCAATCCGTTCACGGAACCCGCCCCACGCATTTGCCCTTCAACGCCACTGCATGAAGACTTGACCAGTCCGGATTACCGACCTGCCATAGCCTTGCCGACGACATACTCGGCCTGCGGCAGGTGCAGCCCCAGATGGAAAGCAAACATACAGTTCCATTTGTGCGCGTTAAAATTTCCAAAGACTGGGTGTGGCGAAGTGCCGGTGCCTCGCAACCGCTTCAAACTCTTCACGGCTTCAATATGTTTGGTGACAGAATCCGCAAAATCCTTGAATTGTGATGCATCTGCCGACGAAGAGGGCATGACATCCGTCTTGGGATTGATCGTTGCCGCCCCGCTCAATTCCTGCCCTCTTGCAAGTTGAACGACTGTTGCTGTGATACTTCTATTAACAATGGCGTTGTGTTCCAAGATCATAAAAAACGACCATTTTCGCATATCTTCATCGACACCCCTCATGGGCGGGACTTCTATGCACCGCTGCCCAGCTTCTCTCGATAATCCGTCAGCAAGTTTTGCATATCGCTGCAGGACAATTTTGCTTTTTTCCAGTGCTTTTTCGCGACTTGTGAAAGTGAAAATCGTCCGGATTGCGGTTTTGATAAGTATATTGCTCATTTCATGTTATAGAATGTCGCTGGTCAGCAGTGCCTAAAAGGCGAAGGCTATAAGCAAGCAGCTGGACCATATTCGTCTTGTTTTATCTCCCTCTCCCGGAAAATTTTGGTTGTGAAAAGCCCCCTTTTCCGACTGATTTCCTTGAAGCCATTTTTTTCATAGAGTCGCTGCGCGGCTTCTTCATTCGGATCGGTTGAGGTGTAGAGGCGGACCCGTCGGAAACCTGCTTGAACTGCCAGGCATATTGTATGGTCAATTAGCTTTTGCCCAATACCTTTTCCCCTGGCTTTAGGATCGACGCAAAACCAACCAACCCACACGGCCTCCTGAGAATCCCTCTTGTATTGATACAGCCCAGTTGTGCCAAGCACCGCACCGGTTTCGTCGATATACACAGAAAATGCAACCTTGGACTTTACCCCAGCGAACCACATGAGCAAACGGCCAGCTAGACTCTCAGGTCGCCTGATGGCGATGAAGCTCAGTCGCTCGAGTAGTGTCATCGATGGAAAGACACTCTTCACAAGCAACTCAGCATCAGGCATCAGTTCATCAGTGCACGCTATGATTGGCATAATTCCGAATATTCTTTTGGCGAAGGTCCACGATGAGGATTAGCTCCACCACCTTATGGCTTTTTCATGTGAAGTGCTATGCAGTTACCCTCTGAATCCTCAAATTCAGCAACATAGCCGTAATCCCCAGTGTCTGTCTTCGGGTAGATCAACCTCCCGCCCGATGAAATCGCATTGCGGAGTGTGGCATCAATATCTTGCGTTGAGAAATAGACCCGAGTGCCTTTCAACGATGGCTCATAACTGTCTCCTTTCGCAAGTGCTCCAGTGGCCCCCTCGCCACTCGGTTGATATGGGAATAGCGCCATCTCGTTACCATCGATCTCTTTTCTCTCAAATGTCATATCAAAGGTCTTCGAGTAGAAGCTTATCGCTCTATCCATATCGCGGACTGGGATCTCAAAGTAAAATACAGGATTTATCATGGGCTGTTTTTGCGGTAAAGATGCACATCCCGATGCGAATATCAACAGACAAGTTCATATTACTGCCGAACATCCAAGATCACCGGCACCGGACTGCTGGCGAGGTAGATCCCGGGAGCGAAGCGACCAAGCATGGAGTGTGAAGCGGGTAGGTGCTCGGTGGGCAGTCTTGTTTGGGAAGTTACTTTTTGAACAAGTCACTGTGGCTGAGATTTTTTAAAGATAGAGTGAATCTTCATCCTTTCGATAGCGTTTTGTTGTGTGACTAATTCGTGTGTTCCGACATTTCTATTGTCCTCTTCTCTTTTCTGGATCGTTCAGCGGCGAATACAATAGCGTGTGTTTTTGTTGCTTCCTGTGCGTTCACCATGACGCCATTGGATGAGTCGTGTATGGCGGAAAGCCAGTTTGCCACAATCTCCCTGTCTTCAGGGTGGTAGGAATCAGGCGGCTGAATACGGATGATTTCTGGTTTGGGATTTGAAAATTTCCTGATCGTGACACTCCCCAATGCCTCGTCGAAAAGGAGTTCACCTTTGCTGCCTTGCAGTCGGGTTCTTCTTCCATGGGTAGCGGAATACCCGGTCATCGTGCATGTTGCTGTAGTTCCGCTTGCAAACTCCATCGACACGACCTGGTGATCCACAACATCATTGTCTGCTTGCCAGACGCAGGCACCGAATGGCCCGCGTCTAACCACTTCGAGACGATCCTCTCTGGTGGATGCATCTCCGAGATCCTGTATGCGATCTGTTAAATCCCCATCGACATAGAGTCGTAGGGCCGAATAAGGACAGGTGTCAAGAATCAGGCAGTCGTCTAGACAGCGTTTTCCGCTGCCCTTCGGTGCCTGAGATGGTTTGAAGTAACCAAGGGAACCAAAAGAGGAAACGCGAGAGCACGGCTCATTAACCAGCCAAGCCACAAAATCTATGTCATGGCTACACTTGTGAAGGAGAAGAAATGTGTTGTTCGCCTCCTTAGCCCAGCGCCCACGCACATAGTTGTGCGTGAACCTCATGTGGCCAATTGCTTCCATATGCTCGACATGGATGAGCCGTCCAATGAGACCGTCCTGCACGATCTGTTTGATTCGACGAAAAGCCTCCATATATCTGAGTGTGTGACAGACGGAAACAATGACACCTGCCTGCCGTTGTGCCTCCTCAATAAGGAGGCAATCCTGCAATGTGTTAGCCAGCGGCTTCTCGACCAAAACGTGGCACCCGCGACGCAAGCACGCCAGCACTGGAGCCGTATGGAGGTTATCCAGTGTCGCTACGATTGCGGCGTCAAAAACCAAATCGCTGTTACACAAGTCCTCCCATGAGGTGAACTGCGCTCCGTTAGGCAGGTCGTGGGCCTGCGCGAAAGATCTTCTTCGTTTGTCATCTGGCTCTGCCACCGCCACGACCTGAGCCGGCTGCATACAGCAGGCCAATTGCTGTGCGAGGTGGCTTCCGCGCACTCCAGCAGCAATAACGGCAACGCGGATTATCTCATTTGTTTTTTTACTGCCCATCGTCTTACACACAACGCCAGTTCATCGGGCGAAGCGAGTTTTTTAAGCAGCTCGATTTCAACGTGGCCACTTTGGAATACAGGCATGTTCTATTTCGCCGAACGCCAAGCTCACCCACGGATCACTGGAACCGGAGGGTGAATTCGGGTTAATAGTTTAGTCATGGTTAACTTTCTTCAACGACCCGACTGGAGATCCGTTGTGATAGGGGTCAGGCATAAATTATTGACATAATTTTCGTGTTCCACGTTCTCAAGCACCAGCATACTCGATTCGAACCTGTCTCGGCATGGCGCGAGGTAAGCGCAATCACAAGATCGCGTCAATAATTAATTCCTGACCCATGACCTTGTTCATTTTTTTGCAATGCTTTAACAGCGAGGATAAAAATGCTTTCCTTGCTGCAGGTATCGAGC
>JBIKUM010000160.1:0-7077 GCA_044347585.1 Terrimicrobiaceae bacterium | reverse complement strand
TCGGCCGCCAGTTCCGCCGCCTCCTTCTTGCGGGACTCGAAACCTTTCGCGAATTCCTCAACGGTCGGGTTCTCTGCCGTGCTGTCGCCGTAACAGCTGAATCCGAGGAAATCGAGTTTGCTCCACCAGGAGCCCAGCGCCGGCTTGCTTGCCTTCACTGGCCCATCAGGCGTGAACTCATACCTCCGCATCGGAAGCCAGCGTGGCGTGAACTCATAGGTGAGGAGTCCGTGATAGCGTTTGCGGGTATCGGCAATGATCTCCTCCCACATGGCGGTGAATCCCGGCTTCTCCAGCTCCATGTATTCGGCGCCGAGACACAGGCAATCGACCGAGGCTTCCTGCGCGAGGTCCGCGTAGTTGGCGAGGACGGCTTTGAAGCTTTTCTTCCAGCGGCTGTAGTTGTCGTAGCTCGCATGGTGTTTTGCAAAAGTGGAAACGCCGTCGCCCGGAGGGCTGACCAGACCGCGCCAGATTCCGTCGAGTGGCTCGAGAATCGGCTTGAGCATGACCTTCAACCCCGCCTCGCGGGCGGCACGCACCCAGCGGATGACCTCGGCATCGCCGGGGGTGAACACGGGGTCGAGATAGACCCTCGTGCTGGAATAGGTTTCCATCACATAGGTCACATGCGCCGCGACCCAGTCGATGTTGAGGGCTTTCATTTTCGGGATCTGGGCGAGCGCCTCGTCCGATCCATACCAGCCGCGCGGAGCGGCGAAGCCAAAGTTCATGCCGCGCATGTAGGGGATGGTTTTTGTTGTCATGGTGAGTGTTCGTTCGGTTGATCTGCGGATTGCGGATTCCTTTATTTAGAAATACCCGCCTTTTTCGGTGATCTCGTTGACCGTCTGGCCTTCGGCGACCCAGCCAAAAATCTTCTTCTCGTTCTCCTTGATCTCCTCGGCACGGAGAAGGACCTCGTAGGCAATGTCACGCGGCACGACGACCACACCATCAATGTCACCGAGCACGACATCTCCGGGCTTGATGACGACATCGCCGATCTTGATCGGGACCTGATAGTGGGTGATGAGGCAGCGGCCGAGTGAGCCGTTCGGAATGCGGTGCTTGTAGAAGACAGGGAAATCTTTTTCGAGGATCTGGTGCGTGTCGCGGATGCCGCCGTCGATGATGGCTCCCTTGACGCCGAGGCCGACGGCCGTAGCGGTCATCACGCCGCCCCAGAGTGTCGCCTTCTCATCACCGGAGGTATCCCAGACCACCATCGTGTCGGCGGGGAGTTCGGAAATCATCTGAGTGCGAAAGGTCATTTCGCCAGTGATCTTCACATTCGGCGCGCTCTTAACGGTGAAGGCGAGTCCCGCAACCGTGCGCTCAGGGCGAAGCGGATGCAGATGACCAGGCAGCGCTTGATCCAGCAGCGCGAACTCGCGCAGCACATCGCTGATCGCTCCGGTGTAGAGTTGCTCGAAGCGTTGAAGTAGTTCCTTGACGGGCACGGGGAACTCCTTTGTCGAGATGCTCTCGCGCTCGGCGATGAGTTTCTCGAGTTTCATCATGCCCACTTCTTTTTTGTAGGCTTCAATATCGGCGTTCAGGTTTTTGCTCATGGTGTTTGGGTTTTTGGGTTGGTTTTGATTGCGGCTGGAAAATTTTCTTGGAGGACAACGGTCACAGGCTCATCCCGCCGTCGATGAAGAGGCTCTGGCCGGTTATGTAGCGCCCGGCATCGGAGCAGAGAAGAAGCGCCGCACCCGCGCAATCGGAAGGTTCGCCGATCGAGCCGGCGGGAATCCACGAAAGGACGGTTTGCGCATAGGCAGGATCGCTCAGGCGTGCGCGGGATCGGTCGGTATTGATGACACCGGGAGCCAGGTTGTTGACGGTCACCCCGCGCGGAGCGAATTGCTTGGCAAGGTTGCGCACCATGGAGGTCTGCGCGGCTTTGAGCGCGGCATAGACCACCATCTGCGGATGGGGTTTGGCTTCCTGCACCGAACCGACCGTTACGATCCTCCCCCACCCCCGCTCGAGCATTCCCGGCGCGGCATGCTGAATGAGTTCAAAGGCGCTCTGCCAGTTGGTGCGAACCTGTGTGTCGAAATGTTCCGGCGTCACGCTCTCCCACCCTTCGGCAAATTGGACCGCGACATTGGAGACAAGAATGTCGATGCCACCAAGCGCCTCCCCGGCGGAGAGAAAAAGATTCTTCGCACTATCCGGCGTGCCGAGTTTGGCCGGAATGCAAACGGCCTTCCGCCCGAGGGCCCTAATTTTATCGAGCACCTCGCTGCCGGATGCCATGTCGCCCGGATGGTTGATCGCCACATCGGCCCCCGCCTCGGCCAAGGCGATTGCAATAGCCGCACCGATGCCCTGCGTGGAGCCAGTGACCAAGGCGCGGCGTCCGGTGAGATCAAAGGGATTGGTTGCAAAAGCGCGGGGCTGAATCGGGGCGTTCATTTGATGAATCTGATCATTAAAGAACCAAGCTGATGGATGCACGCAGAAAATTTGTAATTTGTTTACACATGAACTATCGAGCGCAATAAAAACGCGCGGCAGCGCTTCGTGACAAAATCATTTGAATGGATCCGCCTACGCGCTTCGCGGCTACGGCGTGACACTGGGTTCATCGTCTCGTATGACCCAAGAATCAGCCGCGAAGCGGCGTGAGGATGTCGATGAGGTGGCGGCGCGCGTGTCTTTCACGGTCGAGACGACCGTGCTCCCCTCTTTCGCGCGGCAGCGCTTCGTGAACCTTGGAGGGTCATCGTCTCGCATGACCCAAGATTCAGCCGCGAAGCGGCGTCCGAGGGGAGCATGACCGTCTCGGTCGTGTAGGCGGCAGGCGTGGCTTGGGCTGTTTTTGCGGAGAGGTGTCCGGCTGTCATTCCACACCTTCCGCGTTTGATATTTGGGCCATGCCAACCGAAGCACTGGGAAGTGCGAAGGAAGCACATCGCCGATGGCCCGAAGGGCGCAGCGAGCAGGGGGCGAGCAAGGCAAAGGATGGCCCTGCTATGAAGCCGGTTTGGTCAACGATAAAAAAGCATCCCACCGCAGACCTCGTGCTTTTTTCAAAGCGCGCGGATTGCGTTCTCTGTTCCCCTCGAATGCCCCCGCGGCTAGCGGGGCGGGGTCCGGGGGTGCCAACCCCCGTCTGGTTTATTCTGCCTGTGAACTCGGTGGAGTGGGCGTGACACTCGGGCTTGGGGACGTTCTCCGCCAGAACTCGCAGGATCTATCGCCTGCGGCCCAACCTGCTATCCAAGGAGGCGGCGTGCCGCCTTCCTTCTGATGATAAATGCGGAAACATGTGGCGGAGACAAACGGTTCAATCTCCAAATGCGGGTCGTCTCTGCTCGGACCCAAGGGCCATAGCGAACTCGTGCCGTCCCCGCCACAAAGTGTCCCTCCCGGATTGTCAGTCCTCGCGTCCTTCCACAGTGATCAAACCAAGTTGCTCGCCGGTGCATTGACCCGTTGAGATCCTCCAGAGATCCACGGCAAATTGTCGCGCAGCGGCCACGACGCACTTCTTGCGTGCGCTTTTGCTTGTGGCTGCGTGCACGGCTTGGAGAGGCTTGTAATCAGGCTGCCATCGCAGAAGCCGCCAGATGCCTTCAACAAGAATGTGGCGGACCCGAGGATTGCCGTGTTTGGTCACCGACCCTTGGCTGCGGGATTGGCCCGAAGAGTATTCACTTGGACAGAGGCCGGTGTAGGATGAAACCTCTCGCCGGTTTTTGAAGCGGTTCCAGTCGAGGATTTCGCGGCTGAGTTCCTCCATGCTCAATGCGCCGAATCCCTTGGGTCTGCGGCGGCGTTCACCGGCCTTGCGGAGTTCTTCGCTCAGCGTGTCGTGGCCTTTTTGGATTTCCATGGCGATGTCGCGCCAGTATCCAACTTGTGCGGCCAGTGGGGTGGGCAGGTGTTTTTGGAGGATTTTCCAGGACGCGTTTTCCCACCACTCGTCTGGCGCGCTGATGCCGTGGGTGAGCATGAGACTGCGGGCGCGTTTGAAGCAGCGCTGTTTTTCCTTCGAGCGAGACCAGCGCTGGCGTGAGACGAGACGGTCCATCTCCTGTTGCGGGGTGGGGACCCGGACGCTGGAGAATGCAGCGGTATTGCCTTTGGTATAGCTGTCGAGCCTCATGACTAGTGTGCGTGCATCACGCTTGTCGGTCTTGACGCGCTTACAGCGCGGGTCGAGCCGCTCGGGCGTGACGACGAAATTTTTGACGCCCATTTCCTGCAGGGTGCGATGAAGGTGATAGCCGAAAGGCCCGGCTTCGTAGCAGGAGTGAAGCTCAATGTCAGGGCCGCCGGAATCCTTGACGAATTTGAGAGCTTGATCCCATTTCATCTTGAGCGGGGGCTGCGGGGTTCTGTCGCCGATTTGGCGACACACGGTGATCTGGGTGGCGTGGACATCCAGACCGAATTTTATTTTGATGATTTCCTTGGCCGGAGCCTCGGACTTTTGGTTTGCTGTGTCTTGTTTCATGTGGAGCCGACAGTATGGCGTGGTTCACGCCAGCTGTCGGCTACATGTCATCTCCCATTGATCTGCAGCCGCGTAGCGGCGTTTCTCGTGGATGCAATGGCGGCATTGCCGTGTAAGTCGGCCCCAGCTTCTTGGGCTGCGATTACTTTCCCTTTTTCAAGGCCGACATGGCCTTCCGAGCGAGGTGGTCCACAACCTGAGTGAGATAGGCCCAAAACGCTTCCTTTTCGATCGTGTCGCGCACGGTCGCGGCGGGCAGGAAGCGGCGCATTTCCTTCATGAATTCATCGCGAAATTCGGGCTGGGTCTTGAGGGCGGCGATTCGATCTTTGAGCAAGGCAGCGAACTCGGCTGGTTGCCGCTGGTGATCGCCGATTTTCAACGGGATGAGCTGGACGGGGAATTCGATGCCTTGCTGGATGAGCCAGGCGATGTCCCAGAGGTCGCGGTTTTTGATGCGGTTCTCGCGGAAGGCGAGCGCGATGACTTTGTCGGCCAGGATTTCCTCGCGGCTCTGCGCTTGAAGAATGAGTCCCGAGGTGCCGAGGTCGATGCCGTAGAGATTGCGCAGCATCATCGGACGCGGGTCGTGGCTGGGGATGGCGCAGATATCGAGGTGGATGCGTTGCGCAGGCAGATGCTTCCGGCCGGGGCGGGTCTCGATGGTCAGCTTCCAGGTGGAGACTTGGCCGCCGGTTTTGACAGGCTCACTGACGCTAACAGGCAGGCCGTAGCGGGTTTGCAGTCGATCCACGAGCACTCGGGCGAGTTCGGCCAGATCACTCCGCTGGAAGCCACTGCCGCCAGTGAAGTCGAGATCCTCGCTGAGTCGTGAAGAGCCGTAGCAGGCCCTCAGACAGGTCCCGCCAATGAATGTAAGTCCTATGAGCAAGCCGGCCTCACTCATCTCGCGGAGGATGTCGTGATGCAGCAGTTCCTTTTCCACCACGGGGCGCAGTGAGGTGAGTTCTGCACGGGAACGCAGCGCTTCGTTCACCACTTGGTCAAACAAGCTCACGCGCCACCTCCTCATCCACGAGTTCCATGCTGCGGCGCGTGGCCTTCATGTCGCGCAGGGCTTGCCGCACAGACGCTCTCCAGAGATGACGCTCCGGATCATAGGTCAGCGCGTCGCTCATATCGTCTGGACGCTGGGCCGTGTGCACAAACTCGATGTGGCCGTAGTCCCCGCAGTCCACCACATGGCTGCGGCCGGAGGTCATGAGGCTGATCCAGTTCATCGGAACCTGCGAGATAACCCCGGCCTCACTGAGGACGGTCTCGAGGCTGAGGTAATTGAACTCACCCGCCCGCAGCCGTGCGGCGGCATGAAAAAGCAGATGCCCCGACGAATAGTCCGGCACGGGATAGAAATAAATGCCACGACAGACCCGCTTCAACAGACCCGCCTTCGTCGCTCGCGACAAGAGCACCGCCAACTGGCCGCACTCTGGCACGGCAGATGCCAAGTCAGATGGTGCGAAGACACAATGCTCCCGGTCCGCGAGGATACGGAGTGCCTGGGTAAGTTGCTTCAACGGCTGCATGTCATTTACTCTACAAAACATTGCATAAAGTGCAATCTTTTGTTTTGTCGCGCTCATGCACATCCACCGCCAATTTTATTCCCTCACCTGCTACGGTCCGCTACCGGGCGCGGCAGCGCGATTCGTGACAAAATCATTTGAAGGGATCCGCCTACGCGCTTCGCGGCTACGGCGTGACACTGGGTTCATCGTCCTATTTTCAGCCGCGTAGCGGCGTCGGAGGGGAGCATGACCGTCTCGGGCGTGCAGGCGGCAGGCGTGGCTGTAGGGTGTTTTTCGCGGGGGGGTGTCTGGCTGTCATTCCAAACCTTCCGTGTTTGATATTTGGGCCATGCCGGAGGATGGCCCTCCCATTGGTCTGCAGCGGTTCGCGGTGATCGTTGAGGTTGCCACGCCAGTGTCTTTCACGGTCGAGACGACCGTGCTCCCCTCTTTCGTGCGGCGGCGCAGACTTAAAGTTCAGCCGCGAAGGATTCGAGGTCGGTGCTGATGATGGCAGCACGGTGGAGGTGCGTGAGTTTTTTGGAGTCGGTGATCGACTTGATTTCCTCACGCAGGCCCTCTGGGACACGATCGAATCGGATTAGCAAGGCCTCGAGAATGTCTTGTTGTTTAGCAGCAACCTGACCGCGATGGATTCCTTGCTGCATACCCTGCTGCATTCCCTCTTCGTGAAGTTGTTCGGCGAGTGTCATGGCGGATTCCTTGAGTTTTGTGACTTGAATCTCAGTCAATTTATGGCGGAAGGTTTCTTTGTCAATGTCGGCGGCGTTGAGGATGTAGAGCAGTAGCGCCCGGAAGAGGTCGTCCGGCAACAACGACAGGCGCGCCTCGTCCCAGACTTCCGGCCCGAGCAGGAGCCGAAGCTGACTGGCTTTGAGTGTGCGAAGGACCATGATGCCTGCGTTCGTGCCTTGGATTTGATCGAAAGGCATTTCCGCAAGCTGGATGAGGCGGAAGGCGAAGTCGGGGATGAAGTCGCGAAAGCCCTCGGGGTTTTCGGCGGGCAGGTCGAGGAGGCTGGCGAATTGTGTGGGGATTTCCCATACCGTGGCG
>JBIKUM010000159.1:0-7096 GCA_044347585.1 Terrimicrobiaceae bacterium | reverse complement strand
GCGGCAGGAGCATGACTATTGAACTCGGGCGGCCCCATTTCGATTCGGCCGATGCGATAAACTGGTCGATGATAATCTGCGCGCCGTTTGAGAAGTCGCCGAACTGCGCTTCCCAGATGCAGAGCATGGATGGGAAATCCATCGAGTAGCCATAGTCGAAACCGAGAACGGCGTATTCGGAGAGCGGGCTGTTGTATACGCAGAAGGTTTCCTGTTTGGAGGAAATGTGTTTCAGCGGGATGTAGCGCTCGCGGGTCTTTTCATCGTAGAGAGCCGAATTGCGGTGGCTGAATGTGCCACGACGGCTGTCCTGGCCGGAGAGTCGCACCGGCGTGCCCTCGAGAAGGAGTGAGCCGAAGGCGAGAGCCTCGGCCAGACCCCAGTCGTAGGGACCGCCGTCTTTCCAAATCTGAAGGCGGCGTTCCAGCACGGTGCGTTGGATTTTTTGAACGACATTGAAACCCTCGGGAGCCGTGGTGATCGCCTTGACGATTTTGTCGAGCGTGCGCTTCGTGATCCCTGTGTTGCAGGGTTCGTGCGAGTAGGGAGGTTGGAAAATGGCAGTGGAGCCGCTGAGGGGGCTCTTTTTCTTTTTGCCCTCGCTAGGCTTGGAGACCTCGCTGAGCGCGGCTTCGAGCTTGGCGATGAGCTTGGCTTTGATATCCGCCGCTTCTTTTTCCGGCACGGTGCCGAGCGCGGCGGTTTCCTGGGCAAATTTGGTGCTCAGTAGGGGATGGCGCCGAATGACATTGTAGAGGTCGGGCTGGGTGAAGGCGGGTTCGTCGGTTTCATTGTGCCCGTGGCGGCGGTAGCAATAGATATCAACCACCACATCGCGGCCGAACTTCTGTCGAAACTCCAGCGCGATCTGGGCGACTTCGACAACGGTGAGTGGGTCCTCGCCGTTCACATGGAAAACCGGAGCATCGACCATCTTGGCGATGTCGGTGCAATAGCGTGTGGAGCGGGAGTCCGCCGGTAGGGTGGTAAAGCCGATTTGGTTGTTCACGACGAGGTGGATCGTGCCGCCGGTGCGGTAGCCCTCGAGTTGAGACATGTTGAATGTCTCTGCCACGATGCCTTGTCCGATGAATGCGGCATCGCCGTGGACGAGAATAGGAACGACTTTTTTGCGTTCCACCGTATCTTGCAAAATGCGCTGACGGGCGCGGGCCTTGCCTTCGACGACCGGGTCCACTGCTTCGAGATGGCTGGGGTTTGCTGCGAGGCGGATTTCGACCTTGTGTCCACCGGGCAGTTCACGCGTTGTGTGGTAGCCGAGGTGGTATTTCACATCCCCGTTACCACCCACCAACTCGGGAGTGAAATTGTCCTGGAATTCGTTGAAGATGACGCTGGCCGGCTTATGCAGGAAATTGGTCAGCACATTCAAGCGCCCGCGGTGCGCCATGCCCACGACGAGCTCCAGCACGCCGAGCTTGGGAGAATCTTCAAGAATGGCATTGAGCGCGAGCATGAGGGATTCGCCGCCCTCGAGGGAGAAGCGTTTCTGGCCGACATACTTTGTGTGGATAAAGGACTCGAAGGTTTCGGCTTCGTAGATTTTGCCCAGAACATCGCGGTGCATCTCGGCGGAATTCCGGTCGGCGCGGCGACGGTTCTCGACGCGGCTTGCCACCCACTCGCGAATTTCGGGATTTTCGATATGGGAAAACTCCACCCCGAGCGTGTCGGAGTAGGTTTGGCGCAGGGCGGAGATCATTTCGCCCAGCGGCATCTGGCGGCCCTGCTGGAAATGACGCGATGAGACAACCTCCTTCATGTCCGCCTCAGTGAATCCAAATTCGGATGGCGCAAGGAGAGGTGTCTCCGGCGCGCTTGGGGCGAGGGGATTCAGATGCGATGCGGTGTGGCCGATAGACCGGTAGGCGGCGACCAAGGCATCCACGCGGGCTTGGAGGGGCGAGGATCCGATTCCCGATGCGGCGGCCTCCTCCTCTTTTTTCAAACGGGCAAGCCCGAGTTCAAAGCCTTCGAAAAAGGCGGCCCAGTCAGGAGACACCGAATGCCGGTCGGCCTGCCAGCATTGGTGCATTGCGTCGATCAGCGTCTCGTTTGCACGAGCGGGAACGGAGGTGTTCATTAATTTATAGGAAAAAATGGATGTGCAGGCTCCTCGGGCGGAGTGCGGGCAGAACCTTGAGGGGATGCGACCGAAAGATCAAGCCATGAAAAATCAATGTCCGGTCCCAGTTGCGCGTGCGCCGAAGATGGCCGAGCCTATGCGAACGATGGTGGCGCCCTCGGCGATGCCTTGTTCGAAATCGCCGCTCATACCCATGGAAAGTTCCTTGAGCGGATGTCCAGTCTCGGCGGAGAGAGCGTCCCGCAATTTCCTCAAGCCCTCGAAAACCGGTCTGGCGCTGTCTGGATTTTCCGAATACGGAGCCATCGTCATGAGCCCCTCGATGCGAAGGTGGGGCAGGGGAATAAGTTCCTCCAAGGCAGTTGGAAGCGAGGTGGGGGTGAATCCGAATTTGCTCTCCTCGCCAGAGACATTCACCTCGAGCAGGATGCTTGCTGTGACGCCAAATTCCCCGGCGATGCGGTTCATTTGCAAGGCGAGGGCGGTATTGTCGACCCCATGGAATAAAGCAAAACGCCCGATCACTTTGCGGACCTTATTGGTTTGCAAATGACCAATGAGATGCCATTCCAGTTCCGGCGGCAGGGTATCGATTTTCGGCAGGGCGTCCTGAACGCGGTTTTCTCCAAAAATACGCTGACCAGCTTCGATGGCCTCCCGGATGATCTCCGGCGGATAGGTTTTCGAGACGGCCACGAGTTTGACCTCCTTGGCAGCGCGCCCGTGCCTTTCGGCGGCGTTGGCGATGCGTTGGTGGATGATTTTTAGATTTTCAGCGATCTGGCTCATTTCCGAAATTCTTACATGCCCCACATTTTGCCCGCGATGACTTTTGTGTATATTGTCGTCCAAAATTTTCTCCATCATGCGTCCTGAAAAATTCACCATCAAACTCCGCGAGGCCCTGAATTCCGCCATGGAGTCGGCCTCGAAAAACGAGAATCCCGAGATCACCTGCGAGCACTTGCTTTCCGCCCTCCTGGCTCAATCGGATGGCCTCACCCGTCCCCTCTGCGAAAAACTCGGCGTCTCCATTCCTGCCCTCGAGGGGCGATTGAAAGACGCCATCGCCGCGCTGGCCCATGTGCGTGGTGGTGCCCAGCCGCAGTTCTCGAACGAGTTGAACAAAGTCCTCCAAGCCGCCGAGGGCGAAATGGCCATGCTCAAGGATGATTTCGTGAGCGTGGAGCATTTCCTCCTCGCGCTTCTGACCACCAACTACGCCGCCTCAAAAATGCTCAAGGACAGCGGCGTGACGCGCGACAAGCTCATGCAGGCCCTCGTCGCCGTGCGTGGCAGCCAGCGCGTCACCGATCAAGATCCCGAGGGCAAATACCAGACGCTCGAAAAATACGGCCGCGACCTCACTGCCGCCGCCCGTGCAGGCAAGATCGATCCCGTTATTGGCCGCGACGATGAGATCCGCCGCACGATGCAGGTCCTTTCCCGTCGCTCCAAAAACAACCCCGTGCTCATCGGCGAACCCGGCGTCGGCAAGACCGCCATTGTTGAAGGCCTCGCCCGCCGCATCGTCAGCGGCGATGTGCCGGAATCCCTCAAAAACAAACGACTCATCGCGATGGATATCGGATCCATGGTCGCCGGCGCCAAGTTTCGCGGCGAATTCGAGGACCGTCTCAAGGCCTTTCTCAAAGAAGTCACCGCCAGCGAGGGTGAGGTCATTCTTTTCATCGACGAACTCCACACCATCGTCGGAGCCGGAGCCGCCGAGGGGTCGATGGATGCCTCGAATCTCCTGAAACCCCAGCTCGCCCGTGGCGAACTTCACACCATCGGAGCCACCACGCTCGATGAATACCGCAAATACATCGAAAAGGACGCCGCCCTCGAGCGCCGCTTCCAGCCAGTCATGGTAGGCGAGCCGAGCGTCGAGGACACCATCGCCATTCTTCGCGGACTCAAGGAACGCTACGAAGTCCACCACGGTGTGCGCATTCAGGATGCCGCCCTCATCGCCTCCGCCGTTCTGAGCCACCGCTACATCAGCGACCGCTTCCTGCCTGACAAAGCGGTCGATCTCATGGACGAGGCCGCATCGCGACTCAAGATCGAGTTGGAATCCCTGCCGACCGAGATCGACCAGCTCGAGCGCCAGATCATGCAGCTCGAGATGGAGCGCGAGGCCCTCAAAAAAGAAAAAGACGCCGCCAGCCGTGAGCGCCTCGAAAAGCTCGAGCGCGAACTCGCCGAGGTGAAGGAGCAGGCCTCCACACTCCGCGCCCAGTGGCTCAAGGAAAAAGAGGAAATCGGCAAGACCCAAAAAGTCGCGGAGCGCGTCGAGCAGCTTCGCGCCGAACTCGAGCAGGCCCAGCGCCGAGGCGACTTGCACCGTGCCAGCGAAATCCAATACGGACTCCTCCCTGACATGGAGCGCGAACTCAAAAAAATGGAGCACGCCGCTCCTTCGGGGGATTCCGAGAAAAAAACCACCGCCATCCTCCGCGAGGAGGTCACCGAGGAGGACATCGCCAAAGTCGTTGCCACTTGGACCGGCATCCCTGTTTCCCGTCTCCAGGAAGGCGAACGCGCCAAGCTCGTGAAAATGGAGGAACGCCTCATGGAGCGCGTCGTCGGCCAGCAACAGGCCATCAAAGCCGTCTCCAACGCCGTCCGCCGCGCCCGCGCCGGACTTCAGGACGAAAATCGCCCCATCGGCTCGTTCCTCTTCCTCGGCCCCACAGGCGTTGGCAAAACAGAACTCTCCAAAGCCCTCGCGGAATTTCTCTTTGACGACGAAGGCGCCATCATCCGCCTCGACATGTCCGAATACATGGAGAAGCACACCGTCGCCCGCTTGATTGGAGCGCCTCCCGGCTATGTCGGCTACGAAGAGGGCGGCCAACTCAGCGAGGCCGTGCGCCGCAAGCCCTACTCGGTCGTGCTTTTTGACGAAGTGGAAAAAGCCCATCCCGATGTCTTCAATGTCCTCCTCCAAGTCCTCGACGACGGCCGCATCACCGACGGCCAGGGCCGCACGGTGGATTTCAAAAACACCGTCCTCATCCTCACCTCAAATATCGGCAGCCAATACATCATGGAAGACCTGCCGAAAGAGGAGCGCAACCGCCGCGTGCAGGAAGCTCTCCGTGGCCACTTCCGGCCCGAGTTTCTGAACCGCATCGACGAGACGATTATATTCGACCGGCTCGACGCCAGCCAGATCACCCACATCGTGGACATCCAGCTCCGCCGCCTCCTCGCCCGCCTCGCCAAGCAGAACATCACCCTCACGCTCGACGACTCCGCCAAGCTCTTCCTTGGCAAGGAAGGCTACGACCCCGCTTACGGCGCCCGTCCCCTCAAGCGCGTCATCCAACGCCAAATCCTCGACCCACTTAGCCTCGAAATTCTCGACGGCCACTTCGGCGAAGGCGACCACATCCAAGCCACGGAAAAAGACGGCCACCTCGAGTTTTCAAAAACCACAACCTGAACAAAAACGGCCTCTCAAAGCGCCGCCTGATTTTTTCGTTCTCCGCTGCCTATTAAATTGCATCCTCGGGATATCCGGCGTAAGCAAAGGGTGTATGAACTCTCCACTCTTTGCCCTGTCCATGCCGGGTTGGCCTGAAATAGTTTTTATTCTCGTCATCGTGCTCTTGCTTTTCGGGGCCAAGAAACTTCCAGAACTCGCCCGCGGAATAGGGCAGAGCCTCGGTGAGTTCAAACGCGCCCGCGATGATTTTGAGCGCGAGATTCATAAATCCAGCGCCGAGCTCGAGATCAAGGAACCTGCGGAGAAGCAGCCACACAAGCCGGCCTGATCCAGTCCGGCGCATCGACATGTCGCCGCGCAGGATTTTTTGTTGGATTCTCTTTTTTTGCCTTCCGGTTCTCCCGGCCAAGGAAGTCGTAGTGGCCTACTACAATTTGGAAAATTACCTCCCCATGCCAAGAGTTGTTGATGGCAAGCGGGTGGAAAACGCTCCGAAGCCCGAGTCCGAGATCGCTGCTTTGGTTGCCATGCTCAAGCGCATTCGTCCGGATGTCCTTGGAGTCGTCGAGATCGGCGACGAGGCCATGTTGGCCGATTTTCAGGCAAGACTTTCCGCCGTAGGCATGGTTTTTCCGCACTCCGAATGGGTTGACTCACCCGATGGAGGGCGTCACATCGCGCTCTTGAGCCGGTTCCCAATTGTTGCCCGCAATTCCAGAGCGGATGTGACCTTTGAACTCGATGGCCGCTACCACCGCATGGGGAGGGGGATCCTCGATGCCACGGTCGAGATCACGCCCGGCTATCAACTCCGCCTTGTCGGTGTGCATTTGAAGTCCCGTCGGGTCGTGCCGGCATTTGATGAAAAAAAGTTCCGTGCGCGCGAGGCCCTGCTCGTGCGTGCGCATCTGAATTCGATTTTCAAGGCGGACTCCTCAGTGAATCTCCTTCTCTTCGGAGATCTGAACGACACCAAGAACGAATCGCCCGTCAAAGATATTCAGGGAATTTCCGGTTCACGCACGGCCATGCGGGACCTTCCTTTGCGCGATGCGCAGGGACTTGTCTGGACACATTTTTGGTCCGAGGCGGATGTTTATTCTCGCATCGATTATTTACTCGCCAGCGAGGGGCTTTGGCCGGAATTGAAACTCTCGCGCAGTGGAATCGGCGGAGGGCGCGAGTGGCGCCGGGCCAGCGACCACCGTCCCCTCTATACAACAATCAGCACTTCCGAATGAAAATACTTCTCTTTCTAATGCTCGCTGTCTCGACGGTTTTTGCCGGTGCGGATGAGGATTGGGCCGTGATTGTGTCGATGGATGCCGGGCCCTCGCGCAAGCCCGCGAGCATGGACGAGGCGAGGGACTTCGCGAAGGTCCACTTTGCCCGTCATTCCGCGCTCATCGAGAAGTTCCTGAAAGAAAATCCGGGCGATCCGCGTGTTTTTGAAGCCCGCCTGCGATTGGCGGCGATTCAGGCGGCTTTAGGAAAAATGGAGGACAGGCAGAGTCTTTTGGATGAAGCGATGC
>JBIKUM010000158.1:0-7109 GCA_044347585.1 Terrimicrobiaceae bacterium | reverse complement strand
GCAGCCGCGACATGCACTCGGCCACGATCACACCAGAGAATTTCGAAGTCCGGCCTGGCGCAGTGCGGGCTAAGGGGGCGGCAAAGGTCAGGCGGGCCTTGGAGAGCGCAAGGGCCTTGCTTGTTGAAGCCGTTGGGATGACCGGCTCGAATTTTCTTCCCGCGCGGGACTACCACGATGGCTCGGTGTTTTTGGAGATTCCGAAAAATCTCCTCTCCTCCTGTCGCGACGCTGCCCGCTCGCTGGAGGGCCTTCTCGCATCCCTCAAACCCGGAACCGATCTGGGAGGTTGGATCGAACCGTGGTTTGCCCTCAACGACTGGCTGCGAGCGGCCGAGGTGTTCGACGACACTTGCCGGTTCCTGATCCACCCCCGGGAACGGAGCGCCACCGTCTATTGCGCGGATCCCTCGTCTCGCCTGCGTGCGGATTTGAAAACCCTGCGCTGCGCGGTTTTCTTCTCCGCCACACTCTCGCCGATGGATTATTTCCATGAGCTGCTGGGAGGGACGCAGGAGGACGAGTCGGCTGTTTTCGATTCCCCCTTCAAACCGGATCAAATGCGACTGCGGATTCTTGCGGCGGACCTCACCTACAAAGGCCGGGCAGCTTCGCTGGATCGAGTGGCGGACGCCGTGACGGAGCATCTGCAAGATACACCCGGCAACCATTTGATATTTTGTCCCTCGCTGGCCTACCTCGACGAACTCGCTGCAAAGCTCGACGATCTCCTGCCCGCCGGGAGCCTGCTTGTGCAGTCTGGGGGGATGTCCGAGTCCGAACGCCATGCTTTTTTGAATTCCTTCCAACCCGGATCCCGCACAATCGCGCTGGCCGTGCTCGGCGGAATTTTCGCGGAGGGGGTCGACCTGCCTGGAGAACGGCTTGTGGGAGTGACCGTCATCGGAACCGGACTGCCTGGGCTCTCGCTGGAGCGGGATATCCTGCAAGCCTACTTCGAGGACGCCAGAGGCTCCGGATTCGACTATGCCTACCGTTTTCCCGGCATGCAGCGGGTGCTACAAGCCGTGGGGCGGCTGATCCGGACAAAAACCGACACGGGATCGATCCTGCTTGTCGACCGGAGGTTTCTCGAGCCGCGCCACAGGATGTTATTCCCCCCGTGGTGGCCGGTTCCCGCTGTGCTCAAGCAGTGAGTGCGGGCGTGCCGCTCTCACTGACCGGATCGGGGGTTTTGCTTTTGGCGGCTTCCGTCGCCTGGTCGAAGTGGAGGAGCTCCATGCGTCCATCGAAGTGCTCGACCATGGCCGTGCAGCTTTCCACCCAATCGCCGCAATTGTAGTAGGCCGTGCCGTCGATTTCGCGAACCGAGGCCGTGTGGATGTGGCCGCAGAGGACGCCTTGCACATTGTAGTCCTTGGCGTAGCGCACGATGGACTCCTCGAATTTCCCAATAAAGCTGACGACATTTTTGACCTCGGCTTTCACATAAGCGCTGAGCGACCAGTGGCCGAGGCCGGCGAGGCGGCGGATGAAATTAACGATCCCATTGCACCGCATGAGCAGGACATAGCCGATGTCTCCCAGATGCGCGAGCCAGCCCATGTTTTGGACAACCGTGTCGAGTTCGTGCCCGTGCATGATGAGCAGGCGACGGCCGTCCGCCGTTTCGTGGATGGCATTTTTTTGAAGCGTCACGCTCGCGTAGTGTCCGTGGAAAGCTGAGAGGAATTCGTCGTGATTGCCGATGATGTAGATGATTTCGGTGCCCTTCCTGCCTTTGCGCAGAAGCTTTTGAATGACATCGTTGTGTTCCTGCGGCCAGTAGATACCACGGCGCAGGGCCCAGATATCAATGAGATCGCCGACAAGGTAAAGGGTGTCGAACTCCACATCCTTAAGAAAATCCAAGAGGACGCCCGCCTTGCTTCCACGAGTGCCAAGGTGAACATCGGAAATCCAGCCTGTGCGATAACGCATTGTCATTCTGGAAAGGATTTATCCGCCCGGGGAATGGATGACGAAAAATCGGGAATTGTTACTTTTTCGTAACAATATCGCCTCCGCCGAAAAAATGCCCGCTTGCCAGCACGCAAGTGCTTGCGATTAACTCTCAGCTCAAAGAATTTAGCGTCTTAATCAAGCTTTCCAGCATGCCAAAAGATTCAATCCCCCGTTTGGATGACTCCCTTACCGCTTCAACGATTCACAAAAAAATCGCGCAAGCGGAGGGCGTTCTTGAGTCCATTGGACAAGCAAGCGGCGAAATCGAATTGTTGTGGGATGTCTTGCCGGGGGTGCTTTGGAAGCTGTCCGCTAAGGGTGTAATCCTCGAAGCCAACAAAACAGCTCTGGATTTTTTGGGCTACTCGAAGGCGGAATTCCAAGGCCACCCGGTTGATGATTTTTTCCTGTCAGGCCTTGAATTTCGGGATCTGGCCGCATCGGTTCTTCCCACTGGAAAAGCCCACGGCCTTCCGGTCTGCCTGCGCTGTAAGGATGGCTCGACTCGCGATGTCACGATCGAAGCCTCCTCGCCGAATGCTGGTGACATTTTCTACTGCGCGATCAACGACCGCTCGGTGCAACGCCGCACGGAGGACCATGCCCGCGCACAAGCCGTGTTTTTTGAAAAGCCCGCCGAGGTCATGTTCACCCAGACCTTGGAAGGCATTGTCACCCAGTGGAGTTTGGGGGCGGAGCGCTTCTACGGGTTCAAAGCCGCCGAGGTGCTTGGAAAAAAGCTGCCTGCCCGCCTAGCCATGCCGCCTGGGGTTTTTGAGACGGCCTTGCGCTCGGTGCTCCAGGACGGGGAGTGGTCCGGGGAGACACGCATCGTCTCGGCCACGGGGGAGAATACCGAGTTACTCATGCGTTGGGTTCTGCTGCATGGCGGCGATGGGACTCCCGAGGCGATCCTTGTTTTGAGCGAGGATGCGGCGGAATTGCGCGAGTTGAAGGAAGACCGCCTTCGCGCCCACCGCCACGAATGCGTTGGAACCTTGGCCGGTGGTATCGCGCACGATTTGAACAATGTCCTGCAACCGGTCTCGATGTTTCTCGACCTGCTCCGTCATCGCCTGCCGGACAGCGAGAGCCGCGAGATGCTTGATGCCGTGGAAGCGAACCTCCGACGCGCCACCGAACTCGTGCGGCAAATCCTCAGCTTCTCCAGCGGAGTGCGCACCGAGCAGCGGGCGGTGGATATTCCCGAACTCATCTCCGAAGTTGCCAATTTCATCCGCCCGACATTTCCAAAAACAATCCATCTTCAAGTCTCGGTTCCAGAAAACATCAGCTCCGTCATCGGAAATGCGACCCAACTGGAGCAGGTGCTGTTGAATTTCTCCGTGAATGCCCGTGATGCCATGTCCGGCGGCGGCCGTCTTAAAATCGACGCGTCGAATTTCCATGTGGATGAAAAATTCGCGCGGCTCCATCCCCAGTCGAAACCCGGCGACTATGTGCGAATCACCGTCAGCGACACCGGGCATGGGATTCCCCGGCCGCTGCGTAAAAAAATATTCGAACCCTTTTTCACCACCAAGGGCCCCGAAAAAGGCACCGGCCTGGGACTTGCCACAGCCGTTGGAATCATTCGCAACCACGGCGGCTTTCTCACGCTCGACACGGAAGAAGGCTGCGGCTCTTCCTTCCACGCCTTCCTGCCCGCATCTTCAACCCGCGCGATCTCGCAATCCACCAAGGACTCCCCTCCCAAGCCCCCGCAGGCAGCAGGCCACGGAGAGGCCATCCTTCTGGTCGACGACGAGTCCACCGTGCTGAAAGTGATGGCCCGCTCGCTGGAGAAATCCGGCTACCGGGTGATTCCCGCCGAGGATGGAGAGAAAGGATTCGCCCTCTACTCGCAACATCAACGCGATGTGAGTCTGGTGATTACCGACATGGCAATGCCCGGCATGGACGGCCCCGCGCTCATTGCCGCCTTGAAAAAATTAAATCCATCCGTGAAAATTATTTGCACCAGCGGCCTCGGATCATCCTCGGGAAAAAATTCCGTGTCCGAGCTCGGAGTTCACGCCATTCTTTCGAAGCCCTGCAACTCGCGAATCATCCTACAAGCGATTGAGGACGCCCTCGCAACATCAACCCTTTCCTCTTGAGTATTCATGTCGGATAGCAGATCCAAAAAAATCAATGTCGGAGCAATCCGCACCCTGTTTCTCTCATGCTTCGGTGCGCTTTTGATTTTGGAAGTCGGTCTGGCCTTGCTTGCCCTCCGATACAACTCGATCCAAAACGGCATTCTTGTCGATCAGGCCGTGCTTCTGCGGTCGAGGGAAATCCTGAACGATGCCTTGCGCGATGCGCGGGCAGTCTGGAAATCCTCCAGCGACCCGGACTCCGCGCAGGCACAAAACATCCCATCCTCGCCCGAGAGCGCCGCCAAGGCTTCAGAATGTATTGAAATGCTAAAGAAGCTGAAGCGATCGGCCCTGCTTTTTCCCGCTTCAGACCTCGACAGACTTGATGACATCATCACAAACAACGCCAAGCTGCTTGCAACAACCCCACCCTACAAAGCGGATCAAAAAGCCTTGCGGGAAAAAACCGACAACGGACTCTCGGGATTCATTGCGGCGATTGATATCCGCCTGTTCGCTTCGATGCAGGAATTCCGCCGCGAAGTGGAGTTTCTGGAAATGGTAGCCTGGGGACTGATTCCGCTCCTAATCCTCAGCACTGCGGCATTCGGCATTCTCCTGCTCTCGAAAGTCATGGAGCCCCTCACGCATTTGAAAAAACAAGCACGCAAGCTCACGGACAATATCATCACACTCCAAAAACAACCCGCATCCGCCGCAGAGCCTGAGTCTGCCCTGGAGCCGCAGATATCCCCTCAAGCCGGGACTCAGGATACCGGGACACAAACGCCCTGAGCTTTCTTTTTAGAAGTCCGTGTCGTTTCTCAATCCAGTTTACGCCACGCTCACGATTCTACTGGAGATCTTGGGCATCACATTGGCCATGCGCGCCATACTCATCGCCCGGACTCCCCAGTCCGCCATCGCATGGGCCGGCGTGTTGGTGGTTTTACCGATTGTAGGAATTCCCCTCTTTCTGGTTTTTGGAGAGTCGCGCTTCGCCGGCTACACGCTCGCGCCCGCCTCTCCAGCCGGTCCGCTGCAAGACGCCCTGCAGGCCATTATCAGGCACCTCGACGGCTATAAAACCACATTCCGGGGTCTTTTCAACGAACCTGCCCGTATGGCGGAAAACCTCTCTGGCCTTCCCTCCACGGGTTCGAATCATGTTCAGCTCCTCATCGACGGGGCGGCAACCTTCGACTCGATTTTTCAATCCATCGATGAGGCCGCCGAATCCGTTTGGGTGCAGTTTTTCATCATCCACGACGACCGACTCGGCCGCACGCTGGCCGACAAGCTGGTCTCCGCAGCACGGCGAGGAGTGCAATGCCGCGTGCTCTATGACCAGGTGGGCTCTAAAAAACTACCCGCGACTTGGGCAAAAAAACTCCGCCGCGAAGGTATCGCCGTCGAGGCATTCGTCACGAATCGTCAGTTTGGCCGGAATTTCCAGATCAACTTCCGCAACCACCGCAAGCTGGTCATCACAGATTCCCGGGTTGCCTTCCTTGGCGGTTTGAATGTGGGCGACGAATACATGGGCTGGAGCCGCCGGTTCGGCCCCTGGCGCGACACGCACCTCCGGATCGAAGGCCCGGCCGTGGCTGGATTCCAGCTCTCTTTTTTGGAGGATTGGAACTACACGACTGGCGAAATCGCCCCTCTCCGCCTGCCCTCGCCCTCCCTCGCCCACGGAGGGAATGCGAGCATCTTTCCCGTCGCCTCTGGACCCGCCGAGAGTTGGAGCATCTGCCCGGCCGTTTATCTTTCCACAATTCACTGCGCAACCCGCCGCCTGTGGATCGCGAGCCCGTATTTCGTGCCATCGAGCCCGCTTTTTTACGCCATCTGCCACGCAGCGATTCGCGGCGTGGATGTGCGAATTATCCTGCCCCGCATGGCCGACCATACACTGCCCTGGCTCTCCTCCTTCACATACTACCCGAAATTGAGGGAGGCGGGCGTGAAGGTTTGGCGTTACGAGGAAGGCTTCATGCACCAGAAGGTGCTGCTTGCGGATGATGACATGGCACTCGTCGGCTCTATAAACCTGGACTACCGGTCCTTCATGCTCAACTTCGAGCTATCTGCCGCCGTGCAGGATAAACAATTCGCCGCAGAGGTCGAAGCCATGTTCCTTGCAGATTTCGACCGGAGCAGTCCGGAGAATCTCAGAGCGTTTGAAGATGGCTCTCTTCTCTTCAAACTGAAATGCCGCACCGCCGCACTCATGAGTCCCGAGCAATAAACGCGGAACGCTAACCTTAAAGCGAAGGAGCTGACTTTACCTTCGAATCCCAACGGGTCAGCAGGTGCAGCACAAGGTTGGTGCCGAATTTGTAGGAAACATCGAGGGAAGCTTCTGATATATTACGAAGGTAAATGTTTCGGTTGTTCCAAATCGTCTCATTAAGGGCAACAGGCTGATTTTTTTCGTTTCGACGCGTATCGACTTTACCATCGGGCAGAAGACCAATTTGCCACATGTCGCCGTAATCGTTAGCGGTGTAGATGATCGCAACCTCGCCATAAATTTTCAGGGCATAGACTGGCTCTTTGTAAAAATTGATGCCAGGCGGCACCGCGATTACCTCAGGAAAGTAAGCCTGACGGGCATCAAACAGCGGATGGTTTTTTGGCAACTCCTCCCAATCCTTGTCCTTGTCGGGAATGACGCGCTTCATCTCGCGGCGGAAGGCCAAGTCGAAGCGGGAATTGCGTCCAGGCACCGAGCTGTCGCCCCAAATCGCTCCGCCGAGCCTCACATATTTGCGAAGATTTTCCACCTCGGCATCAGTGAGGCGAAAATCCTTCGAGCCAGTGAGGAAAATGAAAGGCGGCTTCACGGAGAAGAGCTCCTGTGAGTCGAGCTTGATGGCCTTAACCTTGTCGTAGTTCGTCCGGACCTTGTTCTTCGAGCGGGTGCTCATGTAGGCAAGGAGGTTCGGAAGGCTTCCGTTGTTGATCACGCCCTTGGTGTCGCCAACGGTGCTGATTGTGGAATCCCAGCCGGAATTGGCTCCACCATATTGACCAATG
>JBIKUM010000157.1:0-7110 GCA_044347585.1 Terrimicrobiaceae bacterium | reverse complement strand
CTGGGGATCCTCTATGTCGCGGTTTACTTTGCGCTGTCGGCGCTGGTTTTTTCGGGCCGGGAATTATGAAGAGCCGGAAAATTGCGGCCCTTGTGCTGCTGTGTTGCTTTGGCGCCGCTGTGCTGCCGCTCCAATCGATGCTTCAGCGCGAAGCCCAGGCCGCCCATTTTCAAAAGACAACGCTGAGCATCAATCTCCGCGAACGCATCGGACAAGCCGGCTTCCTCGCCGCGCTGAGCGGATTCCGTTCACCGCTCGCCGCGCTGCTTTGGATTCAAGCCCACACGGCATGGGAAAACACCGAGTGGGGAAGAATGGCCGGGCTTTTTGAGACCGTCACCACTCTCCAACCCCGCTCCCTACCTTACTGGGACATGGCGGCTTGGCACATGGCGTGGAATGCCAGCATCGCCGCGCTTCAGAATGAAAAGCAACCCAGCGAGGCCCTCCGCATCCGCGCCCAGCGAGCTTATATCCAACTCGGAAAAGACTTCCTCGAACGCGGCATTCTGAACAACCCCGACCGCCCTCAACTGCGCGTCCAACTCGGCGTTCTTCTGCGCGACAAACTGGAAGACCACTGCGCCGCAGCGGAGCAATTTTTACAGGCTTCCAAATTGCCCGACGCCCCGCCTTATGCGGCCCGCTTTGCCGGATACGAAATGGCGAAATGCCCCGGACGCGAACGCGAGGCCTACGATTACCTCCGCAAACTCTACGAGGAGGGCGAAAAACAACGCCTCCCCTCGCTCATCAATCTCCTGCAGCAAATGGAAAACAAACTGGATATTCCCTCCAACGAACGCGTATCGTTGACGGTTCCCAATTCGTAGAACTAACGCCCCATGAGATTTGCCATCCTCGGAGATATCCACGCCAACCTGCATGCTTTGCACGCGGTGTTGGCTGATGCCGCCGAGCAGGAGGTCACACACCACATCTGCATGGGAGACATCGTGGGCTACGGCGCGTATCCCAAGGAATGCCTGGACCTCATCCGCGAACTCGATTGCCCAACGGTGAAGGGAAATCATGACGAGCAGGTCGCGAAGGAAATCACCCAAGAAGGCCTGAACCCTTTGGCGGAAAAAGCCCTCACCTGGACACAAAACCAGCTGACACCTGATGATATGCAGTGGCTGCGCGAACTCCGCCTGCAGCGACTCGTGCGGGATTTCACAATTGTCCATGCCACACTCGACACTCCTCACAAATGGGGCTATGTGAACACCGAACTCGATGCGGCGGCGAATTTCAGCTACCAGCGCACCGGCATTTGCTTCATCGGCCACACCCATGTGCCGGTTGCCTACATGAGGGACGGGGATTTCCGCACCGTTCCGCTCGATATCCTGCCGATTGATCCCAGCCAAAAATACCTCATCAATGTCGGCAGCGTCGGCCAGCCGCGCGATCAAGATTGGCGCGCCGCCTATTGCATCTACGACACCGAGCGCCACGAGGTCGAATTGCGGCGCGTGGAATACGACCTCCGGGGCGCCCAAGCCGCAATCCTTGCCGCCGGACTCCCCGAAAAGCTTGCCACCCGTCTCGAGCAAGGCCGCTGATTATCCTCTGGCCATCCCGTGAGTAAGAAATCCCATCAACGACCGGAGCATCTTCTCTGTATCAAACCCGGCTCGATGGGGGATGTCATCCACGCCCTGCCCGTAGCCACAGCCATTCACCAAGCCTGGCCTGAAACCCGCATCACTTGGATCATTGATCCGCGCTGGCAGCCCCTTCTGGAAAAAAATCCGGCAATCGCCGCAACGCACACTTTTCCAAGAGCTCATTTCCGGGGACCTGCTGGCATTCTCCGCTTCCTGTCATGGTGCCGACGCCTGCGCGACCTGAACGCGAATGCCGCACTCGATTTGCAATGCCTGCTGCGAAGCGGCCTCATGGCACACTTCAGCAAAGCCCAACGCGTCTGGGGACTCTCAGACGCCCGCGAGGGTGCTGGATTTTTCCACACAGACCGGATTTCTGTTTTGAAAAACGAACACTCAGTCCAACGCTACCTGAGAGCCCTTCCGGCCATGGGAATTGCCGCCCCGGAAAAGCCCGAGTGGGTTCTGCCGACGGTCGAAACCAGCGGTGTTATTCCTGAAAACCAGCCGTTCGTAGTTATCCATCCCTTCTCGCGGGGAGCTGGGAAATCCCTCGACCACGAGTGCCTGAATGCCTTTCTCAGCACCTTCCGCTCACACTCAAACGCGCTCTGCGTGCTGGTGGGCGCGGGTGACTACGCCCGCGAAAATGAGTCCGGTTTTCTGAACCTCCTGAACCGCACGACGCTGGCCGAACTCACCAGCATCCTGCGACGGGCCAGTTTCGTCGCGAGTGTGGATAGCGGCCCCATGCACCTTGCCGCGGCACTCGGGACTACCCTGCTCTCGATTCACACTTGGAGCGATCCGCGTCGCGTTGGTCCCTTTTCCGAAAAAGCCTGGATCTGGCAGGGTGGCGAAATTCGCAGGCAAAACCTCACCGCTGATCCCCTGCCGGAAAAGCCGTTCACTCGAAACGACGCCATCGAGGCAGCCAAACTCGCCGCCTCAACCGTTTCGAGCACTGCTCAAATGTAGTCGGAGAACTCGTAGAGCGCGGGATCACGCTCCGCTGCGCGAGTGCGGGTTTTCACGACGCCTCCAGACGACTCCTCACCCTCGCCACCTTCCATTCCCGGGAAATCCATTCCCTCAAAGGCATCGCCGAATTCCTCCTCCAACTTCTCAGGATCCTCGCCAGATTCGAGGCGGCGGATCATTTGCTCCATCTCGCCAGGCATTTTCTGTCCGGTCGCCTCGGTCATCTTTCGCATCATGCGGCCAAGTGCGCGCGGATCGGGATTATTCTCATCCATGCCCGCCATGTCGCGCTCCATCTCGGCCATGACACGCTCCATGCGCGGATCCATGTCATCCCCTGCAGGCGTCTCGGACTTTTCCTTCGCACGACCAGTGAAGGCGAACTTCGAAACCAAACGCTCCATCCGTGCATTCGGATCGTCCGGACATTTGGGAACCTTGCTCGCATAGGAAAGACTGCGGGCGAAAAACGAATAAATCTTGTTCGTGTCGGGTGAGTGGAATTCGTAGATCGGCATGGTTTGTTAAGGATCAAGATGAATTTAGCTCGTTTGCCGAAAATCGTCCACCTCCTCGATGGAGCTTGGCTAAATACCAGACACAGGCGTATTTTCGACCGCCATGGACAGGGACACTGATACGCGTGATCAATTCGATGTGATAGTCATCGGCGGCGCCTTGTCCGGAGCCTCGACAGCGTTTCTTCTGAAGCGGCGCAAGCCGGCACTGAGGGTTCTTATCGTTGAGAAAAACACAGCCTTCAAACGCCGCGTGGGCGAGGCCACGACAGAGGTCAGCGGATTTTTTCTCACCCGCATGCTTGGCCTGACGAACTATCTCGTCCGACATCAGATTCCCAAAAACGGCCTGCGCTTCTGGTTTTCCAAGAATCCCGACCACGCCCCCTCCAACTGCTCCGAGCTCGGGGGAAAATATCTCTCGACCGTCCCCGCATTCCTCATCGACCGATCTGAACTCGACGAAGAGATTCTCCGCCGAGCGATCGGCGCGGGTGTCGAGTTGCTCCGACCCGCACAGGTGCTCGATGTGCAACTTGAAGCCGGGGGAATGCAGGAAGTGCGTGTGCAATCCGACTCCGGGACGAAAACTCTCAAAGCCCGCTGGGTGGTCGATGCCTCGGGCGTGAAAGCCCAGTTGGCACGCGCCAATGGCTGGCTCCACACAAACAAAGCCCACCCCACACTCGCCGCTTGGAGCCGCTGGCGAAATACGGGCGACTGGGATGGGCTCGACTCGGAAATGGGCAGCGACTCGAGCAAGAAGGGATTTTTTGGCATTCGAGGCACGGCGACCAACCACTTCGCTGGCGATGGATGGTGGGCTTGGTGGATTCAATTGAAAAACGGCGATGTCAGCATCGGCGCTGTTGTGGACCAGCGGCTGGTGGACTGGAGTGAGCAGGAAGGCACGGTCGGCGAAAAACTGCGCGGATTCCTCTCAAAACATCCTGCGGCCCACGTGATGATGCGCGAAGCGGAGTTCGTCGAAGGCGATGTGCATTTCCGCAGGAACCTGCCGTATTGGTCGGAGCGCCACGCGGGTGACGGATTTGTGCTTGTGGGCGATGCCTCAGCCTTCATCGATCCCCTCTACAGCCCTGGCATGGACTGGATCGCGTTCACGGCATCCGCCGCCGTCGAACTCATCGCAAAATGTCTGGACGGCGAAAACCCGGCTCCGCTTGTGGAAAAACACAACCGCGATTTCGGCATCAGCTACCAGCGGATGTTCGGCGCACTCTACCAGGACAAATACGACTACCTCGGCGACTTCGACCTCATGCGCGTCGCCTTCCGCCTCGATATCGTGACCTATTACCTCTACATCGTGCGGTTTCTCTACAAAGACGGCCCGCAGGCGATTCTCAAGCCGCCGTTCTCCCCAAAAGAAGCGGGCCCATTTTTCCGGTTCATGCGTTTCTACAACCGCCGACTCGCCGCGCTGGGCAGGAGCCGAAGCGAGCGCGGGGTTTTCGGCCAGCACAACGAGGGACAGAAGGATCTCGTGGGCGGATTCAATTTCCGCCTCGGCCAACTCTTCCGCACCGCGTTCGACGGACTCTGGCTCTGGCTGAAACTCGAACTCCAGGAAGGCTGGCGCACCGGAGCCTCATCGCAGCCCCAACCCGAGCGGACGGGACGATTTTTCTCCGCAAAGACTGAGGATTTTGGTAAGTGTGCGGGCTTGCCTGAAAATGGAATCGCTCGAGCCACCAGATGACGAACTCGTCCGCCGCACCCAAGCGGGGGATGCCCGTGCATTTGACGAGTTGGTCGTGAGGTTCAGCCCCCGGCTTTACGGGCTTGTTTACCACATGACCTCGAGCCACGAGGACACAAACGACCTGCTGCAGGATATTTTTTCCAAAGCCTACCGCTCGATCAAAGGCTTCCAGGGCAAATCCTCTTTCTACACTTGGATGCATACCATCGCCGTGCACATGGCGATCAACTTCCTCAAGAAACGGAACCGCAGGAAAACCATGAGCCTTGATGATGTGGACAACGGCATCCTCAATGACCCCGACTTTATCGAAGCCACGAGCAATGGCGACCCCAGCCGCGAGGCAAATCTTAGCGAACTTCAAAAAAAACTGAACGAATCCATGCTCAAGCTGTCACATGACCATAGAGCAGTCGTCACTATGTTCGATATTCAAGGCATGCCTCACGCTGAGATTTCCAAAGTTCTCAAGATTTCGGAGGGCACGGTGCGCTCACGCCTCTTTTATGCCCACCGACAGTTGCAAAATTACCTTCAGGAGTTTATTAACAAGTAACCAGCCGTATGGATAACGAAGACAGTATTACAAAGATTCTCCGACTGAAGCGCTACGAACAACCCCCGGAGGAATACTTCGAAAACTTCCTAGCCGAGTTCCAAGCCCGTCAGAGAGCCGAGGTGATACACCGTCCGCTTCTCCATATCGCTTGGGATCGTGTTTGCTCCATGTTTGTCATGCCGCCGGTCCCAAAGCTTGTGATGGCCACTTCCTTCGCCGCAGCCGTTTTTGCTGCGGTTTTTGTTATGGACTGGGCGGATGACAACACGCCTTCAAACCTCACGCTGGCCTCATCCGGCGCGGTGCAACTGGATTCCAAAGCACGCCCCGCGAAGGGTAAAAACGGTTCGGCTGTGCAATATGTCCTCCCTGCGAGACCGGTGAGCTATGCCTCTGCACGCAGCTTTTAGTTTTCCGGCGCGTGTCGCCGTGCTCACAGCGGCAACCCTGTTCGCGATGCCCCTTGCGCGCATCCAAGCGGCAGAGCCCAGCCTTGCCGAAAACATCACCTGCGAAATACGGAGGATTTTTGAGGAAAACCAAAAAGCCGTTGTGCGCGTTCAGGCCAGCGACTCCATGGGAGTGCGCCTCGGCAGCGGATTTTTCATCGACCCGACTGGATTGATCTACACTCACGCGGGAGTGGTCTTGAACGCTGAGGATGTCACCGTGACCTTCAACGGAAACTCCCTGCCCGCGCGCGTGGTGACCACCGACGAGCGCAGCGGCATTGCCATCCTCAAGACAGATTGCATCAGCCCGTTCATTCGAATCGGCAACTCCCAAAATGCCACCACTGCCACGCCCGTGATTACCATCGGATTTTCCGAAGACCGCGAATCAAGCGCCAGCTTTGGAATGATCGCAGGCCAAGACCGCCAGCACATGGGCCAATATTTTTCAACCACCCACATCCGCGCCAACATGCCCGTGAGCCGTGGTGAAGGCGGCGCACCCGTTTTGAATCTGAATGGCGAAGTCATTGGCATCCTCGTCGCCCGCATCAACGACAGCGGCTCGTGTCATATTCTGCCAATCCGCGCCGCCGAAAAAATCCGCCATGACATGGCCCGCTATGGCGAACTCCGCCACGGTTGGGTCGGCGTCGAAGTCGAAGACGCCCCAGAACCCGTCAACGGCACAACCGCAAAAATCACCGCCCTCAATCCCCTCGCCAACGCAGCCGGGCAAGGCCTTCAAGCCGGCGACATGGTCAACGCCATCGGCTCAACCCCCGTGACAACCAGTGAGGATGTGCTCGACGCCTCCTACTTCCTCACCGCAGGAGAACCCGCCAACATCCAAATAACCCGCAACGGCCAACTCCTGAACATCGAAGTCACCCCAAAACTCCACCCCCGCACACCGGCCATCCCCCTCCACGCCGAAGGCCCAGCTCAGCCTTAAATCGCCACCCCAAAGACCGGCCCCTTCGCGTCCTGCACGAACCAAAAATTTGGACGATCGTCCAAATTTTTGGTCGGACGCTAAAATGTGGTGGGATGGAATTTCGGCCCGGCATCACCGGGGAATCCTCGCAATGCCGAGATCAAGGGCGGCCCCGAAAGCGCTCGAGGACGAGCGCGCTCCCATGAGAGCCCTTGGATCGAAGGCGATCCGAATCGGCAGTCATAGACAGCCGCTACAAACCGGCGCGGCAGCGCAGGTCGTAAACCAAGGTCGGGATGCCGCGCCGCCGGCGTCCCAAGATTC